>DASPHQ010000620.1:0-5581 GCA_035629595.1 Urbifossiella sp.
GCGGCTCGGCCAGCTCGCTGGTGGTGACCACGCCGGCCCCGGTGCCGGCCCCGCCGGCGCTGCTGCTGGCGCTCGCGGCCGTCCCGGCCCTGGGCCTGCGGCGGGTGCTCGCGAAGAAGGCGTAAGTCGAACAGGTTCCCACCTGGAAAGCCCGGGGACGGCCGTCCCCGGGCTTTTTCGTTTCCGGCCCGCCGCTCGCGGCGGTGCCCCAAGCCCCCTCCCCACCCCGCCCCCGGTGTGCTACGGTAAGGCGGGGGCCGTGCGGCCCTCCTGTTCGTTCCAACCGGACCCGAGGGGCCGCCCGTGCGTCGTGTCCTCAGCGTGAAGCGGCTCGCCATCCTCCTCGGCGTCGTCGCCGCCGTCGTCGCCACCACCGTCGGCGTCCACGCCGTCCAGAGCGAGCGGCAGGCCACCGTCCTGAAGACCCGCGCCGAGCGGGCCGAGGCGTCCGCCGACGGCGACCCCGACAAGCTGGCCGAGGCCGCCGACTTCTACAAGCGCTACCTCAAGTACCGGAAGACCGACGAGGCGGCGTTCACCAGCTACGCCAACCTCATGGCCGGCCGGGCGAAGGCCGACCCGAAGCTGACCGAGCCCGCCGCCCAGGCGCTCGAAGAGTACCTCCGCCAGTTCCCCGAGCACCCCGACGACCGCCGCGCCCTCGTCGACCTGTACCTGAAGCTCGGCAAGACCGGCAACGCGCTGCAGCACATCGAGATGCTGCTGCGGTCGCCCGCCGGCGCCGACGACCCGGACCTCCTCGACAAGGCCGCCACCTGCGAGCTCGCCTCCAACGACTTCGCCCGCGCCGTCGACCGGCTCCACCTGGCCGTGGACACCGCCCCGAAGCCGCACCGGGCCAAGCCCGAGGTCGTGGCCCGGTTGCTCGGCCTCCTCAACGGCTCCAAGAGCTACGCCAACCCCGGCCGCTCCCCGGACCGGTACATCGAAATCCTCCTCCACGACGAGCCGTACAAGTCCGACGTGACCGCCCGGGTGCTGGCCGCCCGCTTCCTCCTGCTGAAGGGGAACGTCCGCGAGGCCCGCAAGCACGCCGAGGTGGCGCTGACCATGCCGAAGGGCGGCACCAGCGCCGAGGCCCGGATGGCGATGGCCGAGATGGAGATCGCCGAGATCCGCGCCGGCAGCCCCGACGCGATCGCCGGGCAACTCAAGAAGGCCGAGGACCACCTGGCGGTCGCCGTCAAGAGCGAGCCGAAGAACGTCGCCGCCGGCATCATGCTGTCGCGGGTGCTCGCCGACCAGGGGCAGCGCGGCAAGGCCATCGACGTGCTCCGCACCGCCGCCGAGGCGCTCGGCGAGACCAACGACCAGTACCTCATGGTGGTGGACCGGCTGCTCGACCTCGGCGAGCTCGAACAGTCGGGGAAGCTGACCGAGAAGCTGGCGTTCCGCGAGGCCGACCGCGACCGGTTCGTCAAATACCTCCGCGCCCGCACGCTGGTCATCAAGGGCGACTACCCCGCGGCCCGGCCGCTGCTGGAGGAGGTGACGCCGGAGCTGGCCCGCCTTCCGATCTACCAGATGAAGGCGCACACCTCCCTCGGCCAGTGCTACGAGGCGCTGTCCAACCCCGACCGGGCGCTGGGGTCGTTCGCCGAGGCGCTGAAGCTTGACCCGTCGTTCCTGCCGGCGATCGTCGGCCAGGCGGAGGCGCTGCTGCGGCTCGGCCGCGTCCGCGACGCGCTGCCGCAGTACCGCACCATCGTCACCGGGTACAAGCTGGAAGTCTTCCGCCCGCAGCTGGTGCGGCTGGAGCTGAAGGCGGCGATGGCGCAGCCGCCGGCGGGGCGGAACTGGGGCGACTTCGACAAGGCCGCCGGCCCGCCGCCGCGCAGCCCGCAGACCGACCTCCTCGTCGCCGAGGCGCTGCTGGTGCGGAACGAGCGCGGCAAGGCCGCCGACCTGCTCAACGGCGTCCTCGGCAAGGACGCCAAGAACGCCGCCGCGTGGGTGGCCCTAGCACGCGCCCGCGGCCTGGAGGATGCCGCCGCCCTCACCAAGACGCTCGCCGAGGCCGAGCGGGCCGTCGGCGACGTGGTCGAGCTGCGCCTGGCGAAGGGTGTCGGCGCCCTCCTCCGCGGCCGCCGGCCGTCGCCCGAGGAACTGCGGCTGACCCTCGTCAGCATGGACAAGTTCAGCCCGGCGGACCAGAACCGGCTGCTGCGCGGCGTCGGCGAGTCGGCCACGCGGTTCGCGTCGGGCGCCCCTGACGCGGAGGCCCGGCCGCTCCGTGAGTTCGCCGTCGAGTGCTTCGAGAAGGCGACCGCCGCCGAGAAGACCGACGTGCTGTCGCTGGCCGTGCTCATCGACCTGGGGTTGGCGCTGAACAAGCAGGACGTGGTGCAGCGGGCGCTCGACGGGCTGGCGGCGGTCGAGGGCGCGAACGGCCCCGTCGGCACGCTCGGCCGCGTCATCATCGAGCTGCCGAAGGTCCGCGAGATCGCCGAACCCGGCGCCCGCGCGGTGGCGGCGCAGCGGCTCCGCGCCCAAGCCGTCGCCGCCCGCACCGCCCGCCCCGGGTGGGGCCGCGTGTACGTGGTGCTGGCCCGCATCGACGAGATGGAGGGGCTGACCGACTCGGCCCTGTCGAACTTCCAGGCCGCGATCGAGCGCGGCGAGCGCGACGAGTACGTGGTCCGCCGCACGGTCGAGCTGCTGCGCGACAAGAAGCTCGACGACCAGGCCGCGGCGCAGCTGAACGCCCTGGCGACCGAGATGCCGTTGCCAGAGGACCTGGAGCGCTTCCGCACGGTGCAGAACCTCATCGCGCGGGACGTGGCCGGGACGGAGCGCTCGACCATCGACCGGATCGCCCCGGCCGACCACACCGACTGGCGGGTGCTGCTGCTGCGCGGGCAGCTGCTGGTGGCGACCGGGCAGGACGACGACGCCGAGAAGGCGTTCCGCGAGGCGGTGTTCCGCAGCGGCACGGTCCCCGAGGCGTGGGGGGCGCTGGTGGCCCAGCAGGTGCGCGTCGGCCGGGCCGCCGAGGCGAAGAAGTCGATCGAGGCGGCCGAGGAGCTGTTGCGGAAGTCGCCGCCGCCGGACGCCGCCAAGCGGGCCGAGATGATCGACACACTCGCCCTGAGTCACGAACTGGTCGGCGACGCGGCGGCGGCCGAGAAGCGGTTCGCCGAGGCCGTCGCCGCGGCCCCGCAGGAGCTCAACCCGGTGCGGCAGCAGGTGCTGTTCCTGCAGCGTACAGGCAAAGCGGCGGAGGCCGAGGCGATGATGCGCCGCCTCGACGCCGGCCCCGCCGGCGACGCCGCCCGGTGGGCGCGGCGTCACCTGGCGCTGACGCTTGTCGGCGGGCACGACAACTACGCCCGCCGCGGCGAGGCGCTGGCGCTGATCGAGAAGAACCTGCTGACCGCGGCCGCCGACGACGAGGACCGCAAGACGAAGGCGATGGTGCAGACGGTGGACCCGCGGACGCGGGCCGAGGGGATGAAGACGCTGAACGAGTTCGCCCGCTGGGGGAACCTGACGCCGGACGAGTTCGTCCACCTCGGCAAGCTGTACTTCGAGCAGGGGCTGGTGGTGCAGTCGGTCGACTACTTCGAGAAGGCGACGCGCGCCCGGGCCGGGGTGAGCCCCGACCACCTGGCGATCCTGGCGCGGGTGTACGGCGGCCTCAACAACCTCCCCCGCGCCCGGGAGGCGGTGGCCCGGCTGAAGACGGTCGCCCCGCGGTCGTGGACGGCGGCCCGCGCCGAGGCGGCGCTGCTGGTCCGCGAGGCGACCGCCGCGGAGAAGGCCGGCAACCCCGACGCCGCCGCGAAGGCCCGCGCCGCCGCGAAGGCGCGGGTGCTGAACTTCCCCGGGGCGACGGACCGCGACTTCGTGCTCCAGCGGAGCGGGCCGCTGCTGGAGGAGCTCGGCTTCCACGCCGAGCTGGAGACGCTGCTGACGCGGCTGCACCGGGAGGCGGCCGACTCGCCGGTGGGGCACGCCCCGCTGGTGCAGTTCTGGGTGAACCGGAAGCGGACCGGCGAGGCGCTGCGGCTGGCGAAGGAGTACGCCGACAAGGCGCCGCCGGCGCTGACGGCGGAGCTGATGACGGCGGCGGTGCGGGCGAAGTCGCCGGGGGCGGCGGCCGAGGCGGAGGTGGCGGACTGGCTCGACGCCCGGCTGGCGAAGACGACCGACCCGCGCGAGCAGCTGGTGATGCTGGCGTCGCGGGCGCAGCTGCTGGACGCGCGGGGGCGGTACGACGACGCCATCGCGGCGTACGAGACGGTGGTGGCGCGGGCCGGGGCGCTGCCGCCGGCGGAGCAGCGGCGGTACCCGGTGGACGCGTACCGGAACAACCTGGCGATGCTGCTGGCGCTGCACCGCCCGCGCGAGGCCGACCGGGCGGTGGCGCTGATGACGGAGGTGATCACGGCGCGCGGCCCGCTGCCGAACTACCTGGACACGCGGGCGGTGGCGTATCTGGTGAAGGGCGGCCGGACGGCGGAGGCGGTGGAGGACTTGACCCTGGCGCTGGTGCAGCAGCAGTCGTCAGTGCTGCAGTTCCACCTGGGTTGGGCGCTGGACCAGGACCCGGCGACGCGGGCGCGCCGCGACGCGCCGCTGGCCGAGGCGCGGCGGCTGGGGCTGACGCCCGACGACCTGCACCCGCTGGAGGCGCGCAAGTACGCGGAGCTGTACCTGCCGCGGTAGCGCGGCCGGCTTGCCGAACGGGGCCGCCGCCGCTAATAATCAACGGTCGGTCCGGGCGAGTGCCAGCGACGTGGCCCTGTCGTCTAGAGGCCTAGGACACGACCCTTTCAAGGTTGAGACCGGAGTTCGAATCTCCGCAGGGTCACTGGTTCTGACGGACGGTAGAGGACAGGACCGGACAGGATCGGACGGAAGGCTTGGTTCTCAAGCGTTTCCGTCTGGGCTGTCCGGTCCTGTCGCTTTGTGTCCGCTCCTGTCTGCGCCTGATTCTGCGCCCCGAGTGCGCCGCTTTCTGCGCCGCCCATCCCGGCCGCCCGCTCGAACAGGTTCGTCGGCACCCGGGCGTAGTGGCGGAGTGCCACCTCGGCGGAGTGGCCGAGCCACTCGGTCACGGCCGTGATAGGGAACTCGGCGAGGAGGTCCGTCTCGCAGCTCGCCCGCAGCTGGTGGAACAACTTCGGCCACGGCGTCAGGCCGGCCCGCTTGATGATCCGCAGGAACTGCGTCCGCAGGTTGATATTCACCCACTCGGCCGGCCCCTCGGCCCGCTCGCGCTGCTGGTCGGCGAACTCGCCGCTGACGACGTAGACGGTCCCCGCCGGCGCGAGCGACCGGGCCTCCTCCAGGTACGGGCGGAGGGCGGCGAAGATCGGCGCGACCCGGTACGCCTGCCCCGTGGCGCCCTCGGTCTTGGGGTTCGGTACGCTCATGCGGCCGCCGGTCAGGTCCACGTCGGTCCACTTCAGCATCAGCGTCTCACTCGGGCACCGCAGGCCGCCGAACCGCGACAGCGCGATGATCGTCCGCCAGACCGGCGGCGCGTGCCCCAGCACGTGCATCACGTCGGCGGCGGGGACGTACACCCTGCGGTCGGCCGGGAGGGTCGAGGGGG
>DASPHQ010000621.1:0-4323 GCA_035629595.1 Urbifossiella sp.
GTGCGGGTTCAGGTCGGCGAGGGTGAACCAGTCGCGCTCCCGCCCGGCGACCAGAACGGTGTGGCCGTCGGGGGAGGCGGCCACGAAGTCGGTCCGCCCGGCGCCGGCGCCGACCGGGAGCGGGGCGACCGGCCCGCCCACCCCCGGCGGCGGCACGTCGAACACGAACACCCGGAACGACAGGTCCTGGGCGATCAGCCGCCGGCCGTCGGCGCTGAACTCGACCTCGCCTGCCGGCATGCGGCTGCCGGCCGGGGTGGTGGAGCAGGCGAACTTCGTCGGCTCCTTCGGGCGGTCGAAGTGGTACAGGAAGACGTACCCGTCGCGGGTGCCGGCCGCGACCGACTTCCCGTCCGGGTGCACGGCCACGCTCAGCACCCCGTTGACCACCTCCCCCGACTTGCCGGTCGGCAGGGTGAACGTGAGGTCCGTCAGCTTGTGCCCGGTCCGCGACCACAGGCGGACGGTCCCGTCGCCGTTGGCGGTGAACACCTTGCCGTCCTGGCGGAACCCCGCCCCCACCACCCACCCCTGCGGGGACAGCTGCTCCCCGGACCCGAACACGGTCTCGTCCGGGTGGGTGACGGACAGCGCGCCGGACGGGTTGAGCAGGAGGAGGTGGTCCGGGTCGTGGGGGTCGAACACCGACCGGACGGTGCTCTCCGGGCTCAGCCGCCGGCCGACCGGCTTGAGCTGGGCCGGGGCGATGGTCGCGTCTTCCAAGTCGGCCGTCTTCCACAGCGTCACGGCGAACCCGCCGGCGGCGACCACCCCGCCCTTCGGGCCGAACCCGACGCACGTCGCCGGGACGTTGAGGTCGAGCTTCCGCAGCAGCTTGCCGGTCACGGCGTCGAGGTAGTGGAGGACGCCGGGGTTCGCCTGCTGGGCGTCCGGGCGGCGGCCGCACCCGGTCGCCAGCCGCCGGCCGTCCGGGCTGAACGCCAGCGCGAACACCTTCCCCTGGTGCGCCTGCGGCTCGCCGATCGCCTTCCCGGTGGCGGCGTCGAACAGTTGGACGGAGTTGTCGCCGGCGGCCGCGACCGTCGTCCGGTTCGGGCTGAGGACCGCGCCGGCGACGCACTTCGTCTGGAAGTTCTCCCCGAGCGCCACCGGCGGCGCGCCGGCCCGCCACAGCCGCGCCCACCCGTCCCCGTTGGACACGAGGACCGTCTGCCCGTCGTGGTGGACGTCGGCCCAGACGGGGACCGTCGCGAGGTCGCTGGCGGGGAGGACGGGGAGCGCCGGGATCGGCCCGCCGCGTTCGGCCCCGGTGTTCACGTCGTACAGCTGGACCCGCGCGTCCGGGAGGCGGCAGGCGACCACCGTGCCGCCCGGGTCGGTGGCGACGGCCGGGTGTTTCAGGGTGCGCACGTCGTCGAGCCGGAACATGTTCGCCGACCACCCGGCGAGGTTGGCGCGGATGACCTTGCGGAGGGCGGCGGCGGCGTCCCCCGGGACGCCCGGCGGGCACGCCTTCAGGGCGTAGGCCATGTCGAGGAGGCCGAGCCGCGGCCGCCCGGCCTCGCTCGTCTGGATGCCGCGGTCCAGCGCCAGCGTCGCCTCGCGCACCTTCGCCTCGCGGGCGCTCCTGCGGGCCTCCGCTTCGCTCGCCTTCGCCACCTTCTCGCTCGCCTTCGCGTCGTCGGCGCTCTGCTTCGCGTCCCTGGCGCTCTTGGTCGCATCCCTCGCCGTGCTGTCGGCCACGAGGGCCAGCCCGGCGGCGGTCGCGGTGAGTAGGCCGAGGAGCACCGTCACCACCTGCCGCGTCCGCTTCTGGCGCTTCAGGTAGCCGCGCATCGCCGCCACGTACTCGACCGCCAGCGGCGGCATCTGCGGCTTGTGGGTGTCGATCCACACCAGGTAGTTGCGGCACACGTCGGCGCCGGGGAGCCCGCGGGCGCTCTTCGGTGGCACCCCCGCGAACCCGGCCTCCCACTTCTCCATCGTGGTGCGGAACTCGTCGCGCATCGCCCGCCCCTGCGGGTCTTCCGCGAGCCACCCGCGGAGCCGGTCCCAGTGGCGGATCACCGCCTCGTGCGACAGGTCCACCAGCGACGCCGACAGGTCCGACGGGTCGCTCCGCACCGTCAGCAGCCGCTCGCCGACGAGGTGGTCGATGACCGCCCGCGCCACGTCCGGCTTCCCCGTTTCCGCCTCCAGCGCCGCCCGCGGCCGCGGCTGGCGCGTCCCCCGGCTGCTGACCAGCGCGGTGATGACGTGCTCCGCGACCGCGCGTGCCCCGGCCCCGAGGCCGGTGGCGGTCGGCGTCGCCTGGTAGGTCGCTTCGGCGTGCTGGGCGATGGCCGTGCCGAGGCCGCCGAGGGCGTCGTAGGCGGCGTGCGGGAACTCCGTGCTCGCCGTCTCCACCGCCTTCAGCCACAGGCGTTCGAGGGCGAATTGCAGCAGCGGCAGCGACGGCACCGCCCCGTCGCCGGACGCCAGCAGCGGGTCGGCGAGGATGCGGTCGAGGAGGCCGGCGGCGTGGTCGGGGTTGCCGTCGGCGAGCGGTCCCTGGAACGTGTACCCGCAGTGCTCGGCCGGGCCGGCCACGATGTCGCGGAGGTTGTCGGAGCCCGGCGGCCGCAGCACCCACGGGCGGCGCAGCAGCCGGCTCAGGCCCGGCAGCCCCGCCGACTGGCCGAGGAACTCGCTCCGCATGCCGATGACGAGCCGGAACCGGTCCGGCCGTTCGGCGACGAGGTCGGCCAGCGCCTCGGTCATGTTCCGCGCGTCGTCGGGGTCGCGGGCCAGGGTGAACGCTTCTTCGAACTGGTCGAAGATTACGAGCAGCGGCCGGTCGTCGGCCCGCAGCGCCGCGGCGAGCGCCGCCGGCGTCGGCGGGGTCTGGTCGCCGGGCTTCAGCGCCGCGAGCAGCGCCTGCGACGGGCGGTAGCCGGGCCGCAGCGACACGATCCGCCAGCGGTCGAGCCCCGCGAGCCCGCCCTGCCGCACGGCGTTCACGAGGCCGGCCTGCAGCAGCGAGGTCTTGCCGCTGCCGGAGTCGCCGACGACGCCGACGGCGGGTTCGGTGCGGAGGATGCCGAGCAACTCGGCGACCTCGGCGCGGCGGCCGAAGAACAGGTCGGCGTCGCGCTCGCTGAAGCTCGACAGCCCGCGGTACGGCGACACGAACTGGAACGCGGCGCGCTGCTTGGTGCCGCCGAGCGCCCCCGGCCGCGCCCACAGTTCGAGGAACGCCCACGTCCAGTCGGCCTCGGCGGCGTCGGAGGCGAGCGCTTCCTCGGGCGACTTCCCGGCGGCGAGGGCGCGGTAGAAGGCGGCGGCGGCGGTGGTGCTGTGTTCGGCGTCGAGCGGGAAGGTGCTGGCGACGACGGCGGCGAGGTTGCCGCCGCGCGGGCTTAGGAGCTGTTGGGCGACGCCCCCGAACCCGCCGCGGCCGCCAGTCTGCCCGGCCTTGCACACCTGGAGGAAGGCGAGCCCCGCGGTGCCGGCGCCGCACCACTCGGCGAGCTCCCCCGCGGTCGTCTCGGCGGGGGCGCCGTCGGGGCCGCACAGCAGCACGCCGGCGCCGTGGCCGTGGGCGAGGAGGTGGAACACGTCGTGCGAGCCGGCGAGCGCCGCCTTCAGGCCGACGCGGGTGGTGCGGGTGAACGGCGCGAAGTTCGTCGTTTCCGCCGCGAGGCTGGCGAGCGCGGTGACGCCGTCCGGCCCGACGAGGGAGATTTCGGCACTCGCCTGGAGGGCGAGGCACAGCGCCTTGAGTCGGCCAGCGGCGTCGAACGCCGGCACGTCGCCGCAGACCGGCTCCGCCGCCGCGACGAGGACGCGCGGCCGGTCGCCGAGCGTGAGCGGCCGGGGCGAGCAGCGGCGGAGGATGCGGACGAACCGCACCGGGTTCTTGTGGCCGGCGCGGAACAGGAACCAGTCGTCGTGCGGCTCGCAGAGTAGGCCGTAGGGAAGGTCGCGGACGCTGTCGGTGGTGGCGTCGATGAGCAACCGCACGGGGCGGTCGGTCTGCTCGGCGCGGGCGAGTACGTCGGCCCACTTCTTGGCGTTCTCGGGCTGGCCGAGCAGCGCGGCGAACAGGTCCTTGCCGAGCTGGCGGGCGGCGTCGGGCGGCAGCTCCGCGCCTTGCGCCAGGTAGGGCACCCACTCGGCGAGGCTCGGCGGCAGTTCGGTGAGGACGTCGCCCTCGGTGTCGCCGAGGTCCTCGGTGAACAGCTCGGCGCGGAACTGGTCGCCGTACTGCGACACCGCCAGGCGGACGTGGTACGGGGCAGGCATGGGCGCGGCCTCGGGGGGTGAGGTCACGATACGGGGATGGTGGCCGTCGGTTGGTAGCCGCGGGCTTCAGCCCGCGCC
>DASPHQ010000622.1:0-4492 GCA_035629595.1 Urbifossiella sp.
GAGAACGCCCGGTCCATCATCGGCATCAGGAACTGCTTCGCCGCCTCGTTGTGCTTCGCGTGCGTGTCCCAGCCGCCCTGGTTCGGCAGGCCGGCGATCCGCGTCCAGTTCACCTGCACCAGCGACACGCCCGCCTCCACCAGCCGCCGGGCCAGCAGGCAGCTCTGGGCGAAGCGCGAACTGCCGTAGCGCTCGCGCACCCGCGTCGGCTCGCGGGTCAGGTCGAACGCCTCGCGCGCCGCCCCGCTCGACACCAGCTCGAACGCCTTCCGCACCCCCGCCTCGTACATCTCGAACCCGGCCCCGGCGGGGAAGCGGTCGAGCCCGCCGAGCAGGTCGCGGCGCCCGGCCAGCCGCGCGGGCGGCACCTCGTCGGGAGCGGACAGGGAGTCGATCTTGAAGCGGGCGTTACTCGGGTCGCACGGCACCAGCCACGGGTCGTGTTTCCGCCCGAGGACGCCGGCGTCCTGGCCGGGCCACGGGATGTTGCCGTCGTTCCACATGTGTTCCGGGAGTGTCACCGCCGACGGCAGCCGGCCCGGCGCCGGCCGCAGGTAGCGGACGACGGCGCCGAGCGTCGGGGCGTTGTTCGGCGCCCGCGGGGTGGCGTTCTCCTGACTCAGCGGCTGGTGCGGCACGCCCGTCAGCATCTGGTAGCCGCTCGACGAGTGGGCGTTGTCGTCGGTGGCGACGGCCCGCAGCACGGCGATCTTGTCGGTGAGCTGCGCCGTGAGCGGCATCAGCTCGCCGACGCGGAGGCCGGGGGTGCGGCTGGCGGTGGTGCCGAACGGGCCGCGCACCTCGGCGGGGGCGCCGGGCTTCGGGTCCCACGTGTCGTGTTGAGACGGCCCGCCGAGGAGGCCGAACACGATCACCGATTTGGCGCGGCCGGCGGGGCGCGCGGCGGCGAGTTGCGGGAGGGTGAGCCCGCCGAGGCCGACGGCGCCGGCGCGGAGCCAGGCGCGGCGGGAGAGCGGGTCGCGGTCGGGGGTGAGGAGCGACAGCATGGGCGGGAGAGGGCTCGGGGGTGGGTGAGGATATTGGAGCGGATTTGCCACGGGAATGCAACGCCGCAAGCGGCTCAAACTAGCCACCCACCCCTCTCGAACCACGCGACCATTTCCCCCGTCAGCGCCCCGGTGTTGTCCATCCGCGGCACCTTGTACTGACCGCCGAACGTGCCGCGCGCCTTCATCCACGCCTCGAACCCGCCGCGCCGCACCGCCGCCACCCGCGGCACCCGCATCGTCACGTCGCCGGCCCGGTGCGCCGCGTAGTCCTCGTTCAACCGCTGAAGCACGGCGTCCAGGTCGGCCGCGAACCGTGCCGCGTCCGGCGCCGCGCCCGCGAACTCGATCAGGTACAGGTGCCGGCCGGGCGTCCGCGGGTCGGGCGTGAACTCGGGGCCGACGTGGAAGTCGGGCACGTTCGTACCCGCCGCCCGCGCCGCGTCCGCCACCGCGCGTTCGACCTCCTCCGAGATCAGGTGCTCGCCGAACGCCGACAGGAAATACTTCGTCCGCCCGGTGAAGCGGATCAGCGGCGGGTCGCGGCGCTCGAATGCCACCGTGTCGCCGAGCAGGTACGCCCACAGCCCCGCACACGTCGTCAGCACCACGGCATACTGCACGCCGGTCTCCACCGTCGCCAGCGTGTGCCGCTCCGGGAAGCTCTTGTCGAGCTGATCGACCGGCACGAACTCGAAGAACACGTCGTGGTCCGGCACGATTCGCAGCAGCCCGTAGCGCGGGTCCTCGGTGGCGACGAAGCCCTCGGAGCAGGGGTAGACCTCGCAGAAGCCGACGCGCGGGTCGCCGATCTCCTTGCGGAACAGGTCGCGGTACGGGTCGAACTTCGTGCCGCCGTGCAGGACCAGCCGCAGGCCCGGCCACGCCTCGGCGACGGTCCGCGTGCCGGCGGCGCGCTTCACCCGCTCGAACAGCGCCAGCAGCCACGACGGCACCCCACTCACCACGGTGACGCGGGCGCGGACCGACAGCGCGGCGGCGCGGGCGAGTTTTTCCTCCCAGTCGGTGAGGCGCATCAGCGCCGGCGGCGGGAACACGTACGGGCGGAAGAAGTCGGGCACCTCCGTCGCCGCGATGCCGCTCAGGTCGCCGGCCCGGCTGCCGTCGGCCTGCGGCCGCAGGTCGGTGGTGCCGCCGAGGTAGAAGATATTCCCCGTGAACATCCGCGCTTCCGGCCGGGCGTGGCGGAACAGCGCGACCGTGGTCCGCGCCGCCTTGCGGTTGCTGGCCAGCATCTCGTGCGACACCGGCACGTACTTCGTGGCGCCGCTCGTGGTGCCGCTGGAGAGCGCGTAGTACGGCAGCTTCCCCGGCCACGTCACGTCGTCGAGGCGCGGGTACGTGGCCTTCCAGTACGTGTCCCAGAAGAACTCGTAGCCGCGGACGGGGACGCGGGCCTGGTAGTCGGCGACGGACGTGATGCGGGCGAAGTCGTGGTCGCGGCCGAAGCGGGTGTCGCGGGCGCGGCGGACGAGGTTCAGGAGCGTGGCGTGCTGGACCCGGCCGGCGTCGAGGCGGTCGAGCGCCGCGGCCCGGGCGTGGGCGTAGCGGACGAAGCCGGCGTCGGCGGCGCGGCGGACCAGGCGGCTGCCGGCGAGCGGGGCGAGGAACGCGGTGCTCGGCATCTCAGCCCCGGTACCCGCGGCACACGTACACCCCGCCCGGCGGCAGGTTCGCCGCCACGAACCGGAACCGCACGTCGTCGAAGTAGCGGCGGTACAGCGAGTAGTACACCAGCGGCATCACCGTCAGCTGGCGGAACGACCCGGCCGGGCTCAGCACCCGGGCCGCCGTCGCCAGGACGCCGTCGCGCAGGGCCGGGGCGAACGACGGCAGCGGCAGCCCGCTCAGCACGTGGTCCACCTGACGGATGCCGCGCTCGGCGAGCAGCCGGTCGAGGTCGCACGCGTCGGCCTCGACCACGTCGAGGTGCGGGAACCGGGCCTTCAGCCGGCCGCACAGCACCGGGTCGATCTCGACCGTCACGAACGTCGTCCCCGGCCGCAGCCGCGGGGCGAGTTCCGCGGTGATCGGCCCGGTGCCGGCGCCGAGCTCGACCACGCACCGGGCGGCGTCGAAGTCGATGCCCCGGAGCATGGCGCGGGCCATGCCGCGGGAGCTCGGGGCGAACGCCGCCACCCGCCGGCCGTGGCGGAGGAAGGCGCGGAGCAGGAGCCACCAGTCCGGGCCGGCGGGGGCGTCGGTCATCCGTGGGCTCGCGGGCGGGGGGGCTTCGTCAGGAACAGCTCCGACCACGACGGGGTGTGCGTCGGGTCGGTGGTCGTCAGGAAGTGGGTGACGAGTCGGTTCACCTTCCACGCCTTCTCGATCTGCGGGGCGTGGCCGCACCTCGGCAGCGCCAGGAACAGCCCGTTGGGGAGCTCCTTCGCCGCCTCCCGCGCCACCGCCGGGTCGCACACCTTGTCCTCCTCGCCGGTCACCAGCAGCGTCGGGCAGGCCACCCGCTTCATCTGGTCGCGGACGGTGTGCTCCAGGGTGCCGCGGACGGCCTTGACGAACCCGAGCTTCCATCGCCGGCTGTCGAACTTCGCCTTGAAGTACTCCAGCACGGCGGGGTCGACGCACTTGCGGGGGTTGTAGAAGACGCTGCGGACCATGGCGTCGGCGCCGCGGCCGCCGAGGCCCTCCATGATCGGCAGCTTCTCCTCGTCGCCCATGCCCGAGGGGCACAGCAGCACCACGCGGTCCACGAGCTCGGGGTACTTCACGGCGAACTCGACCGCGACCTTGCCGCCGAGGCTGCTGGAGACGATGTGGTACGGCGGCGTCTCGACGAACCGGGTGAGGTACTCGTGCAGCTCGCCGACGAGGTACTCGACGGTGATGGGCTGCCGGGCGCGGATGCGGCGGTGGAGGGTGTCGCCCTCGTAGGCGAGGATGTTCGGCGCGAGCACCTCGAAGTAGCCGTTCCAGGCCTTGCGGTTGCGGTACCACGACTCGGCCTGCTCGGCGAGGCCGTTGAGGAGCACGAGCGGCGGCCGCCGGCCGTAGTGCCGGGGCCGGAGCCGGGCCAGCAAGCCGTCGAACGGGGAGGGCATCGGCAAGAAACCCCGTAGCCCGGCACCTTACCGGGAACGGGGTTAGGATAGCTGCGCGCGGCGGCGGCGGCGTGAAAAAGCCGCGACAACGGGCTATTAATACTCGGTGAGCTCGACGGTGAAGGTGAGGCCGAGGGCGGCGGCGCGGAGGAACTCGGCGGTGCGGGCGCGGCGCTCCTCCCACCCCGTCGCCGGCAGCGACGCCAGTACCAGGACGTGCCGGCCGCGCTCGGCGCGGTTCTCGGTGAGTACCAACCCGGCGCCGCCGAGGCTGCGCTCGTGGGCGTCGGCGAGGTCGGCGAGGGCGTCGAGCCGGGCCTCCCACGCCTTCGGCTCCGGCACCGGGTCGGGCGGGGTGACGGTCACGGTGATCCGGTCCGGCTGCGGGCCGAGCATCTCACCCCG
>DASPHQ010000623.1:0-3141 GCA_035629595.1 Urbifossiella sp.
CGGCACCGGACGCACGGGCGGCGCGGCACGAACCCCGGCGGCCGCTTCAACGCGGCGGCGCCGGCTGGTAGACTGGACGGATCGGCCCCGTCGCACCCGGAGAGTCCGCCATGTGGTCCCGCTCGGCCGCCGCCGCCGGCCTCCTCCTCGGCCTCGGCGCCTTCTCGACCGGCCAGTCCCCCGCGCCGTACTCGCGTGCCGTGCCCCCGGACGCGACCGCGCTGGCCCGGCTCAACCTCCGCGCCGAGTGGTCGCAGTACCTGCCGGTCGGCGGCGGCCGCGACACCGTCCAACTCGTCCAGACGGTCGACGACCAGCTGTTCGTGCAGACGCGGACCGGCCAGCTGATCGCGGTCGACGCCCGCACCGGCCGCATCCAGTGGCAGGCGGCGATGGGGAACGGCGGGTACACGAACGTCTACCCGGTGGCGGCGAACAGCCGGTTCGTGTTCGCGGCGAACGTCACCCGGCTGTTCGCCTTCTACCGCGACACCGGCGTCGTCGAGTTCACCATGGACCTCGGCACCACGCCCGTGGCCGGGCTCTCGGCCGACGCCCGCGGGCTGTACGCGGCGCTCGCCACGCAGCCGGGCTCCGCTGGGGAGCAGCGGGTGTTGGCGTTCGACCTGCCGAACCCGATCGTCATCCCGGACCTGACGAAGTCGCCGCCGCTGAAGGCGGGCGAGACGGTGATCGGGACGCCGAACCCGGTCGACCAGCTGACCGGCCGCTACCCCGCGCCGGGGGCGTACCGGGCGCCGGCCGAGGAGCAGTTCGAGCGGAGCCCCGCGGCCAGCGGGCCGCGGCCGCTGAGCGCGGGCGGCGGCGGGAGCCGCAGCCCGTCGCTGGCCGCGCTGCCGCGGGTCACGCCGCCGTACTCGCTGGAGGGGCAGCCGACCTCGCCGTCGCTCCAGACGGTGCCGTCGCTCCGCCAGCCGTACCAGCTCCGCGACGCCGCCGGGCGGAACGTGCAGCGGACGCCGTCGCTCGGCACCATCCCGCCGTCGGTCGCCGCGGCCCTGGCGCTGACCGACCTGCGGCCGCGCGGGGTCCGGCCGAATCAGCGGTGGGAGTTCGGCCTGTCGACACGCGTCCGGTTCGCCCCACTGCTCACCCCGAGCCGGGTGTGGATCGTCAGCGACAGCAAGAGCGTGCTGGCCCTCGGGAAGGCGGACCGCAAGGTCGAGGTGGACGGCCCGACGTGGGAGCAGGTGGCGGCCCGGCCGGCGCAGGCCGGAGTGATCGCCTACGTGCCGCTGTCGGACGGCAGCCTCCTGGCCGTGGACCTGGAGGGCGGCAGCCGCGCCAGCGGCCTCAACATCGTGTGGCGGACGAACGTCGGCGGCGTCCTGAATCACACCCCCCTCGTCACCGAGGACGCGGTATTCGCCAGCGGCGACCACTCGGGCGTGGTCCGCGTGGACCGCAAGACCGGCACCCAGGTGTGGCGGACGGACCGGCAGGCGGACAAACTGCTGGCGGTGAACCAGGACTTCGCCTACGTCCGCGACCGGCTCGGCAAGCTGCTGGTGTACGACGCCCGCCGGGCGACCGAGGCGAGCGGCCGCGCCGCCCCGCTGACCGGCCTCGACCTGCCGGAGTTCAACATCCCGGTGGTGAACACCTCGACCGACCGCCTGTTCCTCGCCGCCGACAACGGGCTGATCGTGTGCCTCCGCGACGCGGCGCGGAAGTACGAGACGCCGGTGCGGATGGCGCCGGTGGTGCAGTCCGACCCCGCGCCGCGGGCCGCCGCCCCGGCGGCGCCGCCGATGGCGCCGATGGAGGCGATGCCCCCGGCGGTGCCGCCGAAGGTCGAGGCACCGCCCGCACCGCCGAAGAAGTGACGCGACCGCTTGCGGCTTCGCGTCGCCCAGCGCGAAGCCGCAAGCGGCAACGGAACCAATGTCCGACCACCTCTCCCCGTCGTTCCTCCTCCCAGTCGGCACGCAGGTCGTCCTCCGCGCCGACCGGAAGCTCCCCGGCACTGACGCCGTCCGCCCCGCGGGCAGCGTGGCCGAGGTGGTCGAGGCGCCGGCGACGAACGACCGCCCCTACGTCGTCCGCTTCGTGGACGGCACCACCGCCCGCCTGAAGTTCGGCGAACTCCTCGTCCGTCGCGGCGACCACTCCGTCGAGGCGCCGGCCGCGACGCCGGGGCCGGACGTGTCGCCGTTCGTCGTGTACCGCGCCGTCGTCGGCTCGCGGGCGTTCGGCCTCGCCACCGAGGCGTCCGACGAGGACCGCCGCGGCGTGTACGTCCCGCCGGCCGAGTGGCACTGGTCGCTGACCCGCCCGCCGGAGCAGGCCGAGACGAAGGCCGCGGGCGTGGAGGAGGTCGTCTGGGAGGTCGAGAAGTTCGTGCGGCTCGCGCTGCAGGCGAACCCGAACATCCTCGAAACGCTCTGGGTTCCACAGGTGATGTTCGCCGACGAGACGGGCGACGAGCTGCGCCGCGTCCGCGGGGCGTTCCTGTCGCGGCACCTGTACCGCACCTACTCGGGCTACGTGCTGTCGCAGTTCAACCTGATCGAGAAGCGGCACGAGGCCGGCGGCGTTTACAAGCCGAAGCACGCGATGCACCTGCTGCGGCTGCTCCACAGCGGCATCCACGCCCTCACCCACGGCGACATCCGCGTGGACGTGGGCGAGCACCGCGCGGAACTGCTGGAGGTCCGCCGCGGCACGTGGGCGTTCGCCGAGGTGAAGGCGCGGGCGCTGGAACTGGACCGGCAATTTCAGGAGGCGTTCGCGCGGACGACGCTGCCGGAGCGGCCGGACGCGGATGCCGCGAACCGCTTCCTCATCGCTGCCCGCCGCCGCCGCGCCGCCGAGGCGCTGAAGGGGTAGAGCCCGTGGCCGAGATCGTTCACACCCTCGACCTGCCGGCGCTGGGCCGGTGGGGCACCGAGCGCATTTCCGGTGCTTTGTTCCTCACCGTCAGCGGGGCGCACCTCTACGGCTTCCCGTCAGCGGACAGCGATGTTGACCTGCGCGGCGCCTTCCTGGCACCGCTGCCGAGCGTGATCGGCCTACGCCGGCCGGCGGAGACGGTCGAGCCGAAAGGGGAGTTCGCCGGCCTGGAGACGGAAGCGGTCGCGCACGAGATCGGCAAGTACCTGCGGCTGCTGGCGAAGGACA
>DASPHQ010000624.1:0-4518 GCA_035629595.1 Urbifossiella sp.
TCCGGACGCGAAAGCCGCGGCGCTCGAGCAGCAGCCCGATCGACGCCGAGGTGAGACCCTTGCCAAGCGAACTGACCACGCCGCCGGTAACGAAGATGTGCTTGGTGGTCATGTCGCGATCACCCCGGATGGTCGGTGAACGGAGAAGGGCCGGCGCTGCCGCCGGCCCCGGTCGTTCACTCCCCCTCACTCTATCGCCCGACCCGCCGGGCTCCAATGTCGGTCGCGCCGGATCGGGAAGCCGCCCGGTCACGCCGCCCGGCGCGACCGCCCTTCCCCGTAGGCCCGCACGAAGGCGGCGTAGTCGGCCGGCGTGTCCACCCCGCGGTGCGCGTGGGCCACCCGCCCGACCTGGATCGTGCCGCCGGCGCCGAGGACGCGGAGCTGCTCCAGCTTCTCGGCCTCTTCCAGCGGGTGCGGCGGGAGGGCGGCGAGCTTCAGCAGGAACGCCCGGCGGTAGGCGTACACGCCGAGGTGCTGGAGGAAGCGGGCCGGGCGGGCCGCCAGGTCGGGTTCGCCGTCGCGTGCCATCGGGATCGGGCTGCGCGAGAAGTACAGCGCCCGGCCGCGGTCGTCGCACACCACCTTCACCACGTTCGGGCTCCGGTACGACTCCTCGTCCGGCAGCGGCGTCGCCAGCGTCGCCATGTCGGAGCCGGGGTCGGCGGACAGGAGCTCGACCAGCAGATCGATCGCGGCGGGGTCGAGCTGCGGCTCGTCGCCCTGGACGTTGACGACGACGTGCGACCCGAGCCCGGCCGCGACCTCGGCCACGCGGTCGGTGCCGGACGGGTGGTCGGCGCGCGTCATCACCGCGTTCCCCCCGAAGCCCTCCACGGCCTTGCGAATCCGCTCGTCGTCGGTCGCCACGACGACGAGCGACGCCGCCTTCGCCGCGGCGGCCTGCTCGTAGACGTGCTGGATGAGGTACTTGCCGGTGTCGCGCAGCAGCGGCTTGCCCGGCAGCCGCGACGACGCGAACCGGGCGGGGATGACGACGGCGACGCGCATCGGGACCGACCTCCGTGTCGGGCGAGGGGTGAGGGGAGAATTACACCGCAGGAGGGGAAGGAGACGCAACCCCACCCGCCGCGGCGGGCGGACTTCGCCCGTCAGCGCGACTTGGGGCCGGTGCCGTTCTGGAGGAACGCCGACACCCGCTGCCGGAGCCGGCGGTGTGCCGGGCTCGTGCCGTTTGACAGCTGGAGGGCGTCGCGGACGTTGAGGCCCGGGTCGGGGAACGGGAGCCGCGCCAGCGCGTCGTCCACCGACCCGGCCAGCGTGTACCGGGTGTCGAACCCCGGCGCCACCTCGATGGTGAACCCGCGGAGCGTTTCGAGATCGCGGTAGAACCCGCGTACGTCGAGCTTGAGGCGGCTGAGGAGGAGCCGACGGGTCTGCGGCCCCTCGCCGAGGAGGGTGAGGAGCTTGTACAGGCGGGCAGCCCGCTGCGCGGTCAGGGCGGCGGGCGGCGGCCCGACCTTCTTCCTCGCCATGTCTCCTCCGACCGTACCCGGGCGCTCCCGCCTCCGTGCGGGCGATCGGGCCGCGGGCCGGGGGAGAGTACGTCCCGCGGGCGGCACCGGTCGAAACATGGACGTGAGTCTAGAGACGCCCTCCGTGGAAAGCAAGGATGCAATCGCGGCGCGTGTCATGTCAGGGCGCGACGGAGCTTCTCCAGCGCGGCCGCCTGCACCTGGCGGACGCGCTCCTTCGAGAGCCCGACCGCCCGGCCGACGGTGGCGAGCGTCGGCGTCGGCCCGCCGCCGAAGCGGTGCGCCAGGATGCGCTTCTCGCGCTCGGACAGGAGCGGGTGGTCGGCGCGGAGGAAGTCGTCGATGCCGTGGCTGCCGGAGGACGCCAGCTGGTCGCCGGTCGGGCGGCGGCCGGGCTCGCCATCCGGGAGGGCGTCGAGCGACATGGCGCGGGAAAGCCAGTCGGAGGCGAGCCGCTGGGACAGGCGTGAGAGGGCACGTACGAGGCACGTGAACGCGTACGTGCTGAACCGCACGTCGAGCCACGGGTTGAACGCGGACACGGCCTGGATCAGAACGATGTGGCAGTCGCCGACGAGGTCGTCGGCCCGGTTTGACACGGCCATCCGCCGGCGGACGGCGCGGTAGACGAGCTTGCGGTTGCCGAGCACGATGCGGTCGCGGAGGGCGAGGTACGCGGCGTGCCAGCGCATCCGCTCCCCGACGGTGCGGGCGGCGTGCGCCCGGTGCGCGGCGTAGTGCATCCGCTTCGCGTGGTCGCGGGTCACGTCGTCCGGCATGTACTTCGACTCGTAGTCGCCGGCGTCGTCGAGCGCGACCCGGGCGCGGTACTGCTGCGGCGCGTCGGAGTCGGCGAACGACGGGTGCCGGACGTACCCCGGCAGGTCGTTCGACCGGGTGACGCGGCGGGTGTCGGGGATGTCGGCCGCGATCATCGCACGCTCCGGGTGTGACTGGGCGGTGAACGATTCGGTCGTTTCTCGAACTCGTCAACCGAGAGATCGATTCGCAGGATAACCACGATTGCCAGAGACTCGCTTGGGGCGGTCGCCGCAAAACGACCAAATCGTTCATCAGTATCGGCCGATGCCCCTGACGAGTCAACCCCCATTCCTCGAAAATCGTTCACCGATTGCGGACGATTCCGCTCGGCATGGCTGATTCGCAGTTTGACGGGCCGTCGCCGACCGCGACCGACTATAGTTGAGGTGCCGATGCTCCCCGCCGCGGAACGCATGAATCGACCACATTCCGAAACGCCCGACCCGGACGCGACGCGGTACGTCAGCACCGCCCAGGCGGCCGACGCGCTCGGGGTCAGCGTCACGACCGTGAAGCGGTGGGTGGACGACGGCGTCATTCCCGCCCACCGCACCGTCGGCAAGCACCGTAAGGTCCTGGTCGCCGACCTGCTGAGGCTCGTCCGCGACGGCAAGTTGCCGCAGGCCGATCTCGGTCGGCTCCTGCCGAACCCGACGGCCGCCGACGCCGACCCGGCCGCGGTGTACAGGCGGCTCCTCGCCGCCGCCCGCGCCGGCGACCTGGACGCTATCCGGGCCGTCATTCCTGCGACGTACCACGGCGGGATGCCGGTCGAGACGCTGGCCGACGCCGTGCTGGCGCCGCTCATGCAGCAGGTCGGGCACGAGTGGGAGGGCGGGCGGATCGAGGTGATGCACGAACACCGGGTGACGCAGGCGTGCGTCGCCGCTCTCTACTCCCTGGCCGGCTCACTCCGGGCGACCGCCGACCCGGGCCGGCCGGTCGCGGTCGGCGGGGCGCCGGAGCACGACCACTACCTGCTGCCGACGCTGCTGGCGAAGCTGACGCTCCTCGACGCCGGGTGGAACGCGGTCAACCTCGGGCCGCACACGCCGGTGTCCGCGCTACGCTCCGCGCTCGACGAGTTGCGGCCGGCGCTCGTGTGGGTGTCGGCCACGCACGTCGTGGACCCGGCGACGTTCCTGGCCGAGTTCAACGCCTTCTCCCGCGAGGCGGAGGCCCGCGGCGTGGCGGTCGCGGTCGGCGGGCAGGCCTTGACCGAGAGTCTGCGGCGGCAGATGCGCTACACGTCGTTCGGCGACGGGTTCGGCCACCTGGCGGCGTTCGCCCGGTCGCTGCACGGCCGGCCGCGCCCGCCGCGCCGCGGCCGCCCGGCCCGCGACCCCGGGGAGAACTGATTCATGTCGTCCCGCGCTCGGCGTCGGTCACCGGGCGAACGGCCATCTGCTGCGCGTCGAGCCCGCCGTCCACGTTGATGATCGTTCCCGTCGCATAGCTCGCCCGGTCGGACGCCAGGAACACGTACCAGTGGGCCACGTCCTCGACGCTCGCGATGCGGCGGAGGGGAATCTGCTCGATCACCGCGGCGCGCCCGGCCGGGTCGGACTTCAGACCGAAGTCGGTCAGCGGCGTCTCGACCAGCCCGGGCGCCACGGCGACGGTCGTGAACCCGACCGGCGCCAACTCGACGGCCAGCTGGCGGCACAGGGCGTTTACCGCCCCCTTGCTGGCGTCGTAGAGCGTGTGGAGCGGCTCGGACCGGGTGGCGTTCAGCGACGTGCTGAAGATGACCCGCCCGCCGCGCCGCGCCGCCGCGGCCCGCCGCACCACCTCGCGCGTCAGCGCCAGACCGACCCACACGTTCAGCCGGAAGATGAAGTCGAAGTGCCCGCGCGCCAGCTCGGCGAGCGGCGGCTCCTTGTACGTGCCGACGTTGTTCACGAGCACGTCCACCCCGCCCATCCCGTCCCACGCCTCGGCGACGAGCCGTTCGGGTTCGCCGTCGGCGAGGAGGTCGGCGCGGGTGTAGCGGGCGGCGGGGTAGTCGCTGAGGAGCCGCTGCACGTCGCGGAGGGCGTCCAGCGGGTGCTCGCTGGTGAGCGTGACCGCGGCCCCGGCGGCGAGGAACGCCTGCGCCACCCCCAGGCCGATCCCCTGGCTGCTGCCGGTCACCAGCGCCCGCTTGCCGTTGAGCATCACCCGACTCCTCGCAAACTGCCCCGGGGCGTTGCCCCGGGCT
>DASPHQ010000625.1:0-4787 GCA_035629595.1 Urbifossiella sp.
GGGCGGCGATGGTGAGCAACCTCCTGGTGGTGCTGTGCGGCCACAGCGCCCCGCAGCCGATCCTCAACACCGGCACCCTGTACGCCTGAGCCGGAGGGCGGCCGTGGCCAAGAAGGCGTTCCTCCTGCGGGTCGATCCGGCGGTGCTGGCCGCGGTCCAGAAGTGGGCCGAGGACGACCTGCGGAGCCTCAACGGACAGATCGAGTACCTGCTGCGGCAGGCGCTGGCGAAGCGCGGGGTGAAGCTCCCGCCGCCGGGCGACGCGCCGCCGCCGGGCGCGGACGAGGACGGGGGTTGAATCGTGACTGGCGGCCCGTCATGCTGGGGCAGACGAATCGGAGCGACACATGACGACGGCGGTAGACGACACCCGAGCGATTTCACCGCCACGATCCCGGCTGGCGACGGTCGTGTCCGACCAGGGCCGCGTCACAATCCCGGGCTGGGTGACGGACCTCGACGCCTTCCGCCGCTGGCTGGACACGGCCGACGCGCCGGAGAAGGCGAAAACGTGGTTCCTCCGGGGGGAGGTGTGGGTCGACATGAGCAAGGAGCAACTGTTCACCCACCTGCTGCTGAAGAGTGAGTTCTACCGCGTGCTCGGGAACCTCGTGAAGGACGGGAACCTCGGCTGGCTCTACCCGGACGGCCTACTGCTCACGAACCGCGAGGCCGACCTGTCGGGCAACCCGGACGCAACGTTCGTCTCCCGGCCGACGGCCGCGGCGGGGCGAGTCGTCGAGATCGCCGGCAAGGAGGCCGGTTTCGTGGAGATCGTCGGCACGCCCGACATGGTGCTGGAAGTCGTCAGCGACAGCTCGGTGAAGAAGGACACGGTCATCCTGTTCACGGACTACTACGCCGCCGGCATCCCGGAATACTGGCTCGTGGACGCCCGCGGATCAGAGGCCGCGTTCACGATCCATTCACGTGGCGACGGCGGCTATCTGGCAGTCGCAGACGAGGGTGGATGGCAACCGTCAACCGTGTTCGGAAAGTCTTTCCGCCTGACGCGAGCCGTGTCCTCCCGCGGAAACCCCGAATTCACGCTGGAAGTCCGCTGACAGCGGCCGGGCGGGTGGGTAGGATCGCGGCATGCCGCCCGTCCCCGACGCCGTCCGCGACCACCTCGCACTCAGACTCGTCCCGGGCCTCGGGCCGAAGCTCACCGCCGCCCTCCTCGACCGCTTCGGCTCCGCGTCCGCGGCCCGGCAGGCCACCGCCGCCCAACTCCGCACCATCCCGCACATCGGCGACAAGACCGCGACCGAGATGGCGGCCGCGCTGCGCTCGGTGGATATCGGTCGCGAGCTGGAGTTGATCGAGAGTTTCGGCGTCACGCCGATCCCACTCGGCTTCCCGGGCTACCCGCCGCCACTCCTGCCGCTGGCCGCCGCGCCGCAGCTACTTTACTTCCGCGGGTCGTGGACCGACGCCGACGTGAACGCGGTCGGCATCGTCAGCTCGCGGTCGTGTACCGGCTACGGGAAGAAGGTGGCCGCGGAGATTGCCCGCGGGCTGGCGCGGGCCGGCGTCACCGTGGTGTCCGGCCTCGCCCGCGGCATCGACGGCGCGGCCCACCGCGGCGCCCTGGAGGCCGGCGGGCGCACCATCGCCGTGCTCGCCGGCGGGCTGTCGAGCATTTACCCGCCGGAACACACCGAACTCGCGGACGAGGTGGCGGCCGCGGGCGCGCTCCTGACCGAGACGCCGATGACGGTGGCCCCGCAGCCAGGGATGTTTCCGGCGCGGAACCGCATCATCAGCGGGCTGAGTCGCGGCGTCGTGGTGGTCGAAGCCAACTTCAAGAGCGGGGCGCTCATCACCGTGGACCACGCCCTGGAACAGGGGAAGGAGGTGTTCGCCGTGCCCGGCCCGACTGACAGCCCGGCCAGCGCCGGCTGCCTGGAGATCATCCGCAAGGGTGCCCGCCTCGTGCGCAACGCCGCCGACATCCTCGAAGACCTGGAAGGGATCGCGACCCCCGACTGGAAGCCGCGGGCGGCGGCTCAGCCGACCCTGTTCGCGGAAGCGCCGCCGCCGCCGACACCGACAATCCTCGAGCCGGCGCAGAAGGCGGTGTGGGACCAGCTCGGGTCGAAGCGGCACGCGGACGAGTTGGCCCGCGACACCGGGTTCGGCGCGGGCGAACTGGCGAAGGCGCTGATGCAGCTGGAACTGAAGCGGCTCGTGCGGCGGATGCCGGGGAACTACTACGAACGCCGTTAGGAACCCGCGAGCCGGAGCCCGATCGGCAGCGCTTCGCCGAACATCCGCGCCTGCTCGTCGCTGTCGTCGCGGGTTACCTCCTCGACCATCGTCCGCCACGCCTTCGGCCCGAAGTTGCCCCGCAGGGCGATCAGCACCCGGTCGCGCGTCGTCTCCGACACGTCCACGGCGCGCAGCCCGCTGCGGCGCGCCATCTGCGCCAACGCGAACAGCCAGCCACTCCGCTCGTTGTCGTTGCCGGGCTCGAATGCGAGCAGCTGGTCGATCCACCCCTCCACGACCTCGGGGTGAACGATCGTGTTGAGCGGCCCGTACAGCTGCACGCGCGCCCCGAGGCGCGTGAGGCTCCAGAACGCGTACACCGGCACCGGCGAATTCTTCACCTCGCGCAGCAGAGCCGCGGCGAGGTGTTCCTTCGTCTTGCCGTCGAGCCGTTCGAGGCTGGCGGCGGCGCGCCACATCTCGGCGAACTCGTTCGCCGGCGGCTTGCTGTACGCCTTCCCCTTCGCCGGCAGCAGCGCCGGCCGCAGCCGCGCGAACAGCGCCTGCTGCAGCGCCGTGTTCAGCCCGCCGCTGACGCGCCGCCACATGATCCAGTAGTCGGCCCCGCCTTCCGGCACCGTCGCCTTCTTCGGCCCGGCCGGGGCGCTCGCGGCGGCGGTGATGAGCTTCCACAGCCCTTCGATACGGTAGCGGTCCACCGGGTCGCCGAACCCGGGGCGGAGGCAGAAGCCGACGAGGTTGTACCACCGACCCAGGTGCTGCGGCGACCGCCCGCGGCCGTCGGCGTGTTCTTCCAGGAAGCCCCACAGCCGGCGGATCAGCCCCGTCGGCCAGTCGCCGCGCGGTGCCTCCAGCGCCGCCTCCAACAGCTTCGGCAGTTCCGCCGGCGTCGCGCTGCCCTCCGCGAACGTGGCGACGACCGCGGCGCCGGCGGCCTGCACCTTCTCCTCGGGGAACACGTCCACGACGCCGGCCGGGCCGTCGTCGTCCGGGTCGCCGGTGGTCGGCTCGCGGAGCACGTCGCGGACGTTGAACTCCAGCCGCCAGCGGTTCCCCTCCCGCGACACGCAGTACAGCTCCAGCGTGCCGATCTCGGTACACTTCGCGGCAAGCGTCACCGGCACGCGCTTCGACCCGGCCCGCTTCCCGCCACGCAGTACGGTGTGAAGCGGAGGGAGCGGCAGCAGCGACTCGGGCGGCAGGCTCAGGACCGCGCCGGGCGGGTCATCGCCGCGGACGGTGGACGTGTACAGCGGGAACAGCACCGGCTCGCCGAGCGCCAGCTCGAGCTCGGGCTGCGGCAGTCGGACCTCCTCGCCCTCCTGCAACCGCCGCGGAACGACGCACAGCACCGACAGCTTGCCGCCGTCGGTCGGCGCCCCTTCGACGCCGACGTAGTACGAGCGTGGGATGCCGCCGCCGATGCGCTTGCCGCCGGAGTGCTTCAGCCACGCGAAGTACGCCGCGCCCCACGCCACCGCCAGGTCGAGCGACGGGCTCGTCAGCACCAGCGGCTTCCACTCGCGGCCCGGCGACTCGAACCACGGCCGCATCACCTCGACCACGCGGTCCTGCAGCACCTTCGGCTGAAAGACGCCGCCGTTGAACAGGATGGCATCGACCGTCGGCCCACCCACAGCCGTGGGTAGGCTTTCCGATTGTTGCCGCAGGAACGCCGCCAGGTGCCGCGTCACGGCGGGGTCGGCGACGTACGGCAGCCCCATCTCCTGCAGGCCGACGCGGGCGCCGCGCGCCGGCTCGGCGTCGAACGGCACCGCCGGGAAGAAGCCGTCCGAAATCGCCGCGGCCACGTCGCCGGGCGTGACGTTCACCGACACCGTGCCGCCGACCACGGACCGCCCCTTCCCCATCACCGTGACCGGGTACGTCGGCGGCGGCTTGTCCCCGAGCAGCACCTCCTTCGCCGCCCGGCACGCTTGCACCAGCGACCCGAACTGCGCCGCATCGAGCCGCCCACCGGGCAGCTTCGCCTCGACCGCCTTCGCCAGCGCCAGGTCCATGTTGTCGCCGCCGAGCAACAGGTGGTCGCCGACCGCGTCGCGGACGAACCCGAACTCGCCGTGCTCCTCGGTCGCGCGGATCAGGCTGAAGTCGCTGGTGCCGCCGCCCACATCCACGACGACGCAGCGCATCCCCGGCTTCAGCATCCCGGCCTCCTTCGCCGAGTGCGTGCCGAGCCAGGCGTAGAACGCCGCCTGCGGCTCCTCCAGCAGCGTCACGTTCTTCAACCCGGCCTGCTTCGCCGCGTCCGCGGTCAGGTTGCGGGCCACGTCGTCGAACGACGCCGGCACCGTGATGACGACCGACTGTTCTTCGAGCCGGTCGTCGGGCTTGCGGTTCGGCACCGCGTTCCACGCCTGGACGACGTGCCGGAGGTAACGCGCCGACACGTCGAGCGGCGACAGCCGCGGCACGTCCGGCGGGGCGGCCCACGGCAGGAGCGGGGCGGTGCGGTCCACCCCGGGGTGGCACAGCCACGACTTCGCGGACGTCACCTGGCGGCCCGGTACCTTCGCCCCGTGGTTGCGGGCGAA
>DASPHQ010000626.1:0-2233 GCA_035629595.1 Urbifossiella sp.
CGCTCGCCGGTGTCATCCGCCCGTCACAGCTTCTCGCGCTGCTTCCGGATCGTGTCCACGTCCACCTTGTAGCGCTCGTCGCGGGCCTTCACCAGTTCCTTGCGCACGTCGCCGTCCTTGCCGGCCGACCACATCAGCACCGGCGGGCCGACCGGCAGGTCGGTCTTCGGGTCGGGCCACGTGTGCCACACCTTGCCCCACGACTTCAGCAGCCCCTTCAGCAACTTCTCCTCGCAGTCGATCTTGAGGCCCGGCATGGTCAGCAGGCCGGCGCGGATCTCGTAGTCGTGCGGGTGCCACGACTTCTGCTCGTCGGCCGGGAGCGTCTTGAAGATGTCGTCGCTGACGATGTACTCGACGCCGATGAGCTTGGCGTTGCCGCGGTCCTTGTCGAAGATGACGCACTGGAAGACGCCGTCGCGGAGGGGCGTGCAGTAGTGGTGCGACTCGACCTGGAGGGCGGGGTCGGCCTTGCCGACGTGGAAGGCGCAGACGTGGAGGGCGTAGTCGCCGGCGAACTTGGCGGGGTTGATGTTGGCGTTGGAGGGGGTGGGGTCGGAGCAGGGGCAGCGCGGCGGCGGGTCGGCGGCGAGGTAGCGGGGGCCGAACCCGAGCATGGCGGCGCCGCCGGCGAGGGCGAGCACGAGCGCGATCCGAACGTTGGTCCGCATGGCGAGCCTCGAATTGGGGGCGGAGAGGTGCGCGGGCCGGACGCGGCCCGTGGGCAGATTGTAGCCACCGCGGGCGCGAAGTGCGACGACTGGCCCTGCCGACGGGTCAGCGGCCGTACCGGCGGACGTTCGCCACCCGGACCGTGCGTGGGCCGACATCCACCACGAACGTCACCACGAGAAGTGCGACCACCGCTACCCGGGTATCGCCGTCGCGGGATTCGCCGACATCCTGTGGGTCGGAGCGGAGCCGCGCGTTCAGTCCGGCGACCGCCCCGGCCATGCGCTGCCGCTCCTCGGCCGTCGCCGCAACGTAGATCGCGGCGAGGTCGTTCAGCACCTCATCGAGCCACATCAGGGCGTACATCGGTCGATCTCCTCCAGCCGGGCCATGACCCGTTCGGGGGTCACCCATGCCTCCGGCGGGGCGGCCAGCCGCTCCCGCAACTCCTTGTCGGTCAGGCCAGATTCGGGGCACGACACCCCCGGGCGCGGCTCGGGGATGAACCGGCCGAGCACCCGGCCGTCCGGGCCGATCACGTCCTGCACGCCCATCGCCGAGCCCAACACCGCCGCCAGCGCCTGGTCCTGAACGGGAATCGACATCGCTTCTCCTCCGCGGGACTACCCCCATCGTACCCCGGCCGGCGGCGGCCGTATACTACCGGGCATGATCGGCGGGCGGGTCGGCAACTGGTTCGTGGAGGCCCAGATCGGCGACGGGCCGAACGGACCGGTCTACGCCGCCCGCGGGTACGACGACCCCGCCCGCCGCGCCGCCGTCAAGGTGTTCCCCGCCGCCACCGACCCCGCCTTCCTCGACCGCTTCGCCGGCGAACTCCTCGCCCTCCAGCGCCTCGACCACCCCAACATCGCCCGCACCTTCGACAGCGGCACCCACGCCGGCCGGGCCTACGTCGCGTCCGAACTCGCCCCCGGCACCGACCTCGCCAAACAGCTCGAAACCGGCCGGCTGACGTGGCGCGAGACGCTGGCCGTGGCCGTCGAAGCGGCCCGCGCTCTGAAGCACGGCCACAACCGCAACCTCCTCCACCGCGACCTCAAGCCGGCGCACCTCGTCCGCGCCGCCGACGGCACGGTGCGGCTCGTCGGGTACGGGCTGGCCAAAGTGTTCCCGCCGGCGCTCGACCCCGGCCGCGTCCTCGGCTCGGCCGCGTACCTGCCGCCCGAGACCGCCGGCGGCAAGCCGCCGACGCGCCGCTCCGACCTCTACGCCCTCGGCGGCGTCCTCTACACGCTCCTCACCGGCCGGCCGCCGTTCACCGCGGCCACGCTCGTCGAGATGACGCACAAGCAGTGCTACGCCCTGCCGGAGCGGCCGCGGATGCTCGCCCCGGACGTGCCGCTCGAGCTCGACGAGTTCGTCTGCACGCTGCTGGCGAAGGACCCGGGCCGCCGGCCGGCGAGCGCCCAGGCGGTGCTCGACGAACTGGAGCGGGTGCGGGGGAAGCTGGAGCGCAAGGGCGAGCGGCTCGACTGGCCGGCGAAGCTCAAGCCGGACACGGCCGAGATGGTGGCGCTGCCGGCGGCACTCGGTGCCG
>DASPHQ010000627.1:0-13880 GCA_035629595.1 Urbifossiella sp.
CGCGCCGACCCCTGCACCCTGGCCGACTACGGCAACGTCGTCGACGTCACGCTCGCGGGTGAGGCCCGTGCCCGTTGGGCGGAGCAGTGCACGAAGGCGCGGCGCGAGCTGTACCTGTCGAGCTCGTGCGGCCTGTGCGGCACCCGCAGCATCGACCGCATCGAGCGCCGCATCCCGCCTCTCGCCGCCGGCTTCGCCGTCTCGCCGTTCGTCCTGTCCCGACTGCCGCAACTCATGGGCGAGGCGCAGGGCGTGTTCGCCCAGACCGGCGGGCTCCATGCGGCGGGCCTGTTCCACGCCGACGGCCGGGTGCGGCTCGTCCGCGAGGACGTGGGTCGGCACAACGCGGTGGACAAGGTTGTGGGGGCGCTGTTGTAGAGTGGTCAGCTGCCGGCCGGGCCGGGCGTGCTGCTCGTGTCCGGCCGGGCGAGCTTCGAGTTGGTGCAAAAGGCGGGGCGGGCGGGAATCGGCTTCCTGGCCGCGGTGGGTGCGCCGTCGAGCCTGGCGGCCGAGGCGGCGCGGCGGTTCGGGATGACCTTGGTGGGGTTCCTGCGCGGCGAGCGCTTCAACGTGTACGCGGGCGGCGAGCGCGTCGAAGAAGCCCCGGCGAGCCGACCGCCGTCAGGCGGCGGGTGACGTTCTTCACCCGCCGCCTGACGGCGGTCGGCTCACCGCTGCCACGCGCGCCCGCAGCTGCGCCTCCAGCTCGTCCGCCTGTTCGAGGTGCTGTCCGAGCACGTCGTTCACCTCCCAACGGTCCTCAGGCTTCTCGTAGAGTTGCGGCTGCCGCGCGTCCCCCTCGGCTTGCGGCCCCGGCAGCAACAGCGTCCGGTCCGCGGTGTGAATCGCCCACTCGCCGACGCCGTCCACCACCCACCCGGAATACCCGACCTCCCGCACCTGATCGACCTCGCCACGAGCCACTGGCATCAGATCGCACCCCTCAAACACCTCACCCGCGACTCCGAACAGCGACAGCAGCGTCGGCGCGACGTCGGCCGGCTGCGTGATCGTCCCCACGCGCCGCCCGGCCTCGGCGCCGCCGGAGAGCCGCATCAACAGCGGAAGTTGCACCACCGTCTGATGCAGCCACGGGCGGTACGGGCCGACCTGCCTGTGCTCGCCGAGCGGGTAGCCGCGGTCGGACGTGACCAGCCACGCGGCCGTGCGGTCGAGCCCGCGTTCCCGGAACAGCTCGAACGCCCGGCCGAGTTCGTCGTCGAACTTCGTCACGACGGCGGCGAAGGTGCGGTGCAGGAAGTCGAGCGCCGCGGGGTCGGAGCGGTCGAACGGCCCGGTCGGCGGGTCGGCGAACGGCGGCACTTCTTCCGCGTCGGCGGGTTGCCCGGCCTCGTCGTCCCCCTCGTCGAGGTAGGCGTCGAACACCTCCTGTGGCACGTCCCACGGCGGCACGCAGCGGTCGGTTTCGACCCACAGCACCCAGCGACCGTCCGCCGGCAACCGGTCCAGCACCCCAGGCAGCTCCCGCAAGCAGGCGTCGAGTGGGGAGGCGTCGTCGGCGTCGGGCCGTGCGTCGAACACTTCCGCCCAGCCGGCGTAGTAGGAGGGTGGGCCATCCGTGTCGGGGTGGTTCGCCCGCACGAGCACCGACCGCACCCCGACCGCGGCCAGCGCTTCGAGTAGGATTGGTCGAGACTCCGAACTCTCACCCGATATCAGCGGCACTTGGTGGCAGCCGGTCAGCCAGGCCCGGCCGGCGGCATCGGGATCGGGGCAGTCGGACAGGTGGCGGTCGAACGTCACGCCCTCGGCCGCGAGGCGGTCGAGGGCGGGGGTGACGACCCACTCGTTGCCGTAGGCGCCGAGCCACCCGGCTGGCAGGCTGCGGGCGGCGATGACGATCACACTCATGCCGTCCGATTCTACCGGGTCGCCGCCGCCGCGGCGGGGAATACGCTGAACCCGCACCCGCCGCGAAAGGACCACACTTGCTCGGCCCGATCTTCAACCGGGAACTGGTCACCGTCCCGCGCCGGTCCGGCCACTACGCCGGCCGGGCCGCCGTGGTCGGCCTCCTCGCCATCCTCGGCATCACCACCTGGCAGGCGACCGTCGGCTTCGCCCGCGACGCCACCCTCGGCGAGACAGCCGCGTTCGGGCTGCTGCTGTTCCAGATCGTCGCCTTCGTGCAGCTGCTGCTGACGATCTTCTTCGCCGCCCTGTCCGCGGCCGGCGCCGTGTCGCAGGAGAAGGACCGCCGCACGTTCGTGCTGCTCCTCATCACCGACATGCGCGACTACGAGATCGTGCTCGGCAAGCTGCTCGGCGCGCTCCTCCCCATCAGCGTGCAGCTACTCGTGACGGCCCCGGTGCTGTCGCTGTTCCTCCTCCTCGGCGGCATCGACCCCGAACAGGTGTGGCAGGCGGTGCTGGTGCTGGCGGCGTCCGCGGTCGCGGCCGGGTCGCTCGGCGGGCTCGTCGCGCTGTGGCGTGAGCGCACGTTCCAGGCGCTGGCGCTGGCGGTGCTGTTCCTGGTGCTGTACGTCAGCGCGGCCCACGGCGTCGGGCTGTTCGTGAGCCGGCCGGCGCAGGCGTGGATCGAGCCGTTCGCGGCCATGCAGTCCGTCCTCGAAGCGGAGCCGACCGCGGGACTCGCCCCGGCCTACGGCTACGTCCTGGTGATGCTCGGGTGGGCGGTCGTGCTCAACGCGATCGGGATCACCCGGCTGCGGGCTTGGAACCCGAGCGGCGAGCCAATCATGCAGCGCGAGGGGGCGAAGGCGGTCGAGGCGACGAACGAGGCGGAGGAGATCGAGAAGCGGGCGAAGGCGCACGCCGCCCCCGGCGCCGCCCGCGAGGTGTGGCCGAACCCCGTGCTGTGGCGCGAGGTCCGCACCCTGGCCTACGGGCGGCGGCCGCTGCTGGTGAAGCTGGCGTTCGGTGTCGCGCTCGCGGCGATTCTGTACTTCGCCGTGAGCGAGTTGAACCGCCCTGGTGGCCGTCCCGCGTTCGCCGCGGCCTACGGCCTCGTACCGGTCGCCGTGCTGAGCCTCCTCCTGGTGTCCGCCCAGGCCGCGACGGCCGTCACGTCCGAGCGCGACGGCGGGGCGCTCGACGTGCTCCTCGTCACCGACATCTCGCCGAACGAGTTCGTGTTCGGGAAGCTCCTCGGCGTCGCGTACAACACCAAGGAATACCTCCTGCCGCCGTTTCTGCTGTCCGTCTACTACGCGCTCTCCGGGGCGCTCACGCACACGCCTACGGACGTGGGCGCGGGAACGGCGTTCGCCATGAACTTCGGGCCGCTGCTGGCCGTGCTCGTGTCGCTGGCGGTCTTGATGGCTTTCGCCATGATGTTGGGGCTGCACGTCGCCCTGCGGGTGACGGCGAGTCGGCTGGCGATCGTGCACACGCTCGGGACCGTCTTCTTTCTTTCCGTCGGCACCCTGATTAGCATTTACCTCATCGTCATCAACGGCGGCAGCTTCGGCAGCCAGTGGGTGAGCTTCGTGTCGTTCCTGGTGCTCGGCATCGGCGGGTTGATGTACGTGCTGAACGCCGACCGCCCGTCGTGGGCGCTGAGCCTCGCGGCGACGGCCTGCCCGCTGGCGATGTTCTTCTGCGTGGTGAACATCCTGATCGGCAAGCCCGGTACCGAGGAGTCGGCCGACCCGCTCAGTTCGTTCATCGTGCTCGGCGGGGCGTTCGGGTTCGCCGTCGCCGCGATGCTGGTACCTCTGCTGAGCGAATTTGACGTGGCGCTGGGCCGGACGACGCTGCTGGCCGATGAATGACTGGCGAAGCCCGGGGACGGCCGTCCCCGGGCTTTCCGCCAGAGGGAGCTTGAACATGAACCGCGTTCGCCTCACCCTCGCGCTCACGGTCGCGCTCCTCGCCGCCCCCGCGGCCCGGGCGCAGGACGTGAAGCGCTTCCCCGCCGGGAAGCATGGCGCCGGCGAGCTGCGGTACGTCGACGGCGTCCCCGTCCTGACCGTTCGCGGCAGCCCGGCCGAGATGGGCGAGCAGTTCGGCACCCTCGCGGTGAAGTCCGCCCCCGACCTCGACGGCCTCATCGCCCGCTTCCTGGAGGACACCGGCCAGAAGGGGCGCTACCCGCTCGTGCTGGCGATGGGTAGCCGGCTGCTCCCCGGATTCCCCGCGCACCACCGCACCGAGATGGAAGCCTGCGCGAAGGCGGGGAACAGCGACCTCGGCCGGCACGTCTTCGCCAACACCGTCGCGGACCTGTCGAGCGGCATGGGCTGTTCCACGGTCGTCGTCGAACCGGGGCGGAGCAAGACGGGGGCGCCGGTGTTCGGCCGCAACTTCGACTGGTACCCGACACGCGGCATCACCGAGCACACGCTCGTCGCCGTCTACCGCGGCACCGGTAAGCGGGCGTTCGCGGCCGTGACCGTGAGCCCGATCGGCGGCGTCGTCAGCGGCATGAACGACGCCGGGCTATGCCTCACGGTCAACGAGATTCATCTGCGGCGGTCGAAGGACCAGGCGGCGTTCAACTGGAAGGGGACGCCGATGGTGCTGGCCTTCCGCCGCGTCCTGGAGGAGTGCAAGACCGTCGCCGAGGCCGAGGCACTGCTGCGCGGGATGGAGCGAACCACCAGCTGCTGCCTGACGCTGTGCGACGTGACCGGCGGCGCGGTGTTCGAGATGACGCCGAAAACGCTGGCGGTGCGGCCGCCCGAGAACGGCGTCAGCTGCTGCACCAACCACTTCCGCACCGACGACCTGAGCGTCGGCAACAAGTGCTGGCGGTTCGACAAGCTCGCCCCGCTCTACACGGCCGACGGCAAGCTCGGCGTGGCGGACGTGTTCGCCCGGCTGGACGAGGTGAACCAGGGGAAGGCGACGCTGCAGAGCATGGTGTTCGAGCCGCGGGCGCGGGTGCTCCACTTCGCGCACGGCGAGGGGCCGGCGTCGAAGCTGCGGCCGGTGCGGCTCGACCTTGGATCGATCTTCGAGGAGAAGTAGTTCCGTTGCCGCTTGCGACTTCGCGCTGCACGACGCGAAGCCGCAAGCGGCTCAGACTTGAAGCACCCCCGTCTTGAACACCCGCCCGTCGTCGTGGCGGGTGGCCACCTCCAGAGCCGTCAGCAGCGCCGACCGCATCTCCTCGGGGCGAATCACCGCGTCCACCCACAGCCGGGCGGCGGCGTAGCGGATGTCGGTCTGCGCCTCGTAGCTCGCCTTCACCTTGTCCCGAAGGGCCGCTAGTTCGGCCGCGTCCGGCTCCTTCCCCGCGCGCTTCAGCGACTGCACCTGAATGTCGAGGAGCGTGCTCGCGGCCTGGTCGCCGCCCATCACGGCGTAGCGCGCGGTCGGCCACGCCAGGATGAACCGCGGGTCGAACGCCTTGCCGCACAGCGCGTAGTTCCCCGCCCCGAACGACCCGCCGGTGATGAGCGTGAGCTTCGGGACGACGCTGTTGGAGATGACGTTCACCAGCTTCGCGCCGGCCCGGATGATGCCGGCCTGCTCGCTCTCGCGGCCCACCATGAAGCCGTTGACGTTCTGCACGAACAGCAGCGGCAGCCGCTGTTGGTTGCAGTCCATCACGAACCGCGCCGCCTTGTCCGCCGAATCGACGTAGATGACGCCGCCGTACTGCCACGCCCCGTCCGCCGGCTTCACCCGCTTCTTCTGGTTGGCGATCACGCCCACGGCCTTGCCGCCGAGCCGGCCGAAGCCGCAGACGAGGCTCTGGCCGTACTCGGCCTTGTACTCGTCGAACGGGGCGTCGGCGTCGAGAACGAGCCCCAACAGGGCACGCACGTCGTACTCGGCAGTGGACGTGTAGGGTGTGAAATCGGCTGAAAGCCCACCGGCCGCGGCCGGTGGGCTTGCGTCTGCAGGGAGCTGAGCGACGAGCCGCCGGAGCCGCACCAAACAGCTCTCGTCGTTTTTCTCGCGGAAGTCGATGGTGCCGCTGATCGCCGCGTGCATCGCCGCCCCGCCCAGCGATTCGTGATCGACCTCCTGCCCGATCGCCGCCTTCACCAGCGCCGGGCCGGCGAGGTACAGGCCGCTCCCCTCCGTCATCAGGAGCGTGTCGCACAGCACCGGCAGGTAACCGCCGCCGGCGACGCAGTTCCCCATGATCGCGGCCAGCTGCGGCACCCCGGCCGCGGAGATGACGGCGTTGTTGCGGAAGATGCGGCCGAAGTCGTCCTCGTCGGGGAACACCTCGTCCTGAAGTGGCAAGAACACGCCCGCGGAATCGACGAGGTAGACCAGAGTCAGGCGGTTCTCCATCGCAATCCGCTGCGCACGAAGCACCTTCTTCGCGGTGATCGGAAAGAATGCCCCGGCCTTCACCGTGGCGTCGTTCGCAATCACCATCACGCGCCGGCCGGACACGGTGCCGATGCCGGTGACGACGCCGCCGGACGGGGCGCCGCCCCACTCGGTATACATGCCCCAGCCGGCCCACAGGCCGAGTTCGAACAATGCGGTGTCGGCGTCGAGGAGTTTCGAGACGCGTTCGCGGGCGGTGAGGCGGCCTTTCTCGTGCTGTCGGTCGATCGCCTTCGCCCCGCCGCCGAGGCGGATGGTCGCTTCGTCCGCGGAGAAGTCGGGTACGGTGCTCATGCCGCGATTATACCCGGCCGCGCCAGCGACCGCAGTTCGGCGAGAATCGGACCGCGGAGGGCGGCTTCCATTGCCACGAGACCCCGGGCCGCGGGGGCGCCGTCGATCACGCGGTGGTCCACGAACAGGCGGAGCGTCGTGGTGCCGTCCGCATCAACGACCGCCGGCGAGAGGAAGCTAGTGAGCATCGTCAGCCCGTGAACCAGACCGGCGCCGGCGGGGGCGACGTTGCTCGCGGTGAAGGTGCCGAAGTGACGCTGACGCCACGACCCGCGAACGCTCAGCCCCAGCCACATTACCGCCCGCCGCAGCGGCCGCGGCAAGCGCAGCAGGAGGAGCGCCCGGCGGTAGGCACACTCCTCATCGAGGGGCACAGTTTTCAGGCGGGCGAGCTCCGCGTCGATCTCCACCAGCGATTTCGATTCCGGGCTCTTGAGCGGGTACGTGAGCACCGCGGGGTCGCCGTCCAGCTCGCGCTCAACGGTCACCAACGCGGTCGAGGAACCGTGCTCGTACAGGCGCGACGTCGGAAACGTGAGGAGCGATCGTCGCAGGTCGGGGACGGCCTGTGCGGCAAGCCCGTAAGCCTTGAGCAGTACGGCGAACCAGCCCGGCCGCGGGTCGGCCGCCACGCGCGCCGCGGCGACCTCGGGGATGCGAATCGACCGTTCCAGGGTGATTGTCGCGGTCGGGCGGCAGAAGTGGAGCCAGTCGAGCACCAGCCGCCGGGCGCGGGGGAGGCCGAGCGAGCGGCCGTGAGCCGATCCCATTCCGTCGTCTCCGGGTCGGCTCAGGCCGCGGGCCGGAGCCAGAGTCGGTTCAGCCCGCGCGGCCGCACCCGGGTCCGGGCGGCGTGCCACGCGAAGGCGTCGGCCAAGGTATCAGCCAGCGGCCGCGACAGGTAGCCCAGCTCGGCCGCCGCACGCGCCGACGACGCAAACCAGCAGCGTGTGTTCATCCGCACCAGCTCGAACGACGGGAACGGCTCGCGGCCGGTCACCCGGTGTTGGAGTTCGGCGACCACGGCCGCGGCACGCATGACGCCCGGCGCCAGCACCGGGCCGAGTTCGGGAAGGAATCGCCGCCGCAGCCCGGCAACTCGGGCCAGCGCCTCGAATAGCCCGCGGTACCGGACGTTTTCGCCGCCAAGGACATACCGCCGGCCGCACACCCCGCGCTCGGCCGCGAGGAGGTGCCCGTCGGCAACATCGCGCACGTCCACAACGTTGATCCCGCCCGGCGGCGCGAACGCGACGTGACCGCGCCAGTAGTGGATGCACACGTCGCCCATGACCGACGGCCCGGGGTCGTCCGGCCCGAACAGGTAGCCGGGGTTCACGACCACCACGTCGTGCCCCGCTGCGGCCGCCGCCACGGCCACCTCCTCGGCGGCCCGCTTGGCACGGACGTACTCGACCCCCACGTCCTCGCCGTCGGTGTTGTCCTCAGTCAGGGTAGCGCCGCGCGTGGCGCCGAGGGTGACGATGCTCGACGTGAGTACGAGTCGCGCCCGTGCCGGAAGTGCGTCGAGGGCCGTGCGGATGACCGCGGTGTGGGCGCCCATCTTCCGCGCGGTCGCCCCGCCGACGCCGACCGGGCCGGCCGTGACGAACACGACCTCACCGCCGTCGAAGAAGGATCGCACGGCGGCGGGGTCGGTGGCGTCGCCGGTGCGCTCCTCGACGCTGGGAATGTCCAGGGGGGTGCCACCAAGCGACAGCGTGCGGACGGCCGCACCCTGCTCGGCGAGTTGGCGGACGAGGTGGCGGCCGAGAAAGCCGCTGCCGCCGAGGACGCGGACCGGCCGGCCGTTCCAGAAACCCGTCGCCGTGTCGGCGGTCATCCGTGACCCTCCTTTTCCCGCCGGATCACACCCGCGACCAGTCCTTCCGCTGGCGGCTCGACGGGATCTTCAGCATCTTGCGGTACTTCGTCACCGTCCGCCGGGCGACCGGGTAACCGGCGTCGTTCAGCTTCGTCACCAACTCCTCGTCCGACAGTGGGTTCGCCTTGTTCTCGTCGCCCACCAATTCCAGCAGCTTCTGCTTCATCACCTCGTAGGCGACATCTTCCTGCGTCTGGTCGTTCTTCTTGCCGCCGCCGAAGAACCGCTTCAGCGGGAAGACGCCGCGCGGGGTCTGCACCCACTTGTCGTCCACCGCCCGGCTCACCGTCGTCACGTGGACCTTCACCAGGTCGGCGATTTGCTGCATCTTCAGCGGGTGGATGTGCTCAGGGCCGGCGTCCAGGAACGCCCGCTGGTGGTCGATGATCGCCTTCGTCACCTTCATCAGCGTGTTCCGCCGCTGCTCGACGGCCGAGACGAGCCACTGCGCCGACTGCAGCGACTTCCGCAGCTTCTCCTTCGCCGCCTCGTCCAGCCCCTTCGACTTGTACAGCTCAAAGTAGCGCTTGCTGATGCGGATGTTCGGCACCCAGTCGTCTGTCAGCCTCACGTCGTAGTCGCCGTCGTCGTTCCGCTCCACCACCACGTCGGGCACGACGTACTGCACGCCCCCCTCGGCGAATTTGAGCCCCGGCTTCGGGTCGAGGTGGTGCAGCGCCTCCACCGCCTCCTGGATGGTCGGGATGTCGAACCGCGTCGCCTTCTGGATGAGCGGGATGCGGTTGTACCCGATGTCGTCGAGGTGGTCGCGGACGAGCACCCGCAGCACGTCGGCGCACGGCGTCTCGTCGGTGATCTGCAGCAGGAGGCACTCGCGGAGGGTGCGGGCGCCGATCCCCGGCGGGTCGAGCTTCTGGATGACACTGACGAGAATGTCCTCCACCTCGTCCTCGGTCACGAGCTGGTCGTAGGTCTGGGCGATCTCCAGCAGGCCGACGGGGGCGAACGTCTCGCGGGCGTCGGCCTCGTCGTCCGTCTCGCGGCGCTTGGTCTTGATGCGCGAGCCGAGGTAGCCGGTGCGGTCGATGAAGCTGCACACGTGCTTGGCGAGCGCGCGCTGCTCGGGGTCGAGTTCCAGCTCGCCGAGCTGCTCGTCGAGGTGGTCCTGCAACGACTGCGGGCGGTCCGGCATGTTCGCCATCGCGTCCATCTTGCGGTCGCCTTCCTCCTCCAGCGCCGCCCGGCTGCCGCGGTGCTCCTCGTTGAAGTGGTCGTCCCAGTCGCGGTTGAGCGCCTCGAGCCGGCTGAACTCCAAGTCGCCGGTGTCGTCGTGCTTGAGGGGGGCGTCGGGGTTGAACTCCGGCTCGGCCCCCTCCTCGTTCTCGCCGAGTTGCTCCTTCTGCTCCAGGAACGGGTTCTCCTGGAGCTCCTTCTCGATCTTCGCCTGCAGGTCGATGATGGGGAGCTGCAGGATCTCCATCGACTGGATCATCCGCGGCGCCAGGACCATTTTCAGGTCCATGCGCGTGTGCATGTCCATGCCGATCCGCATCCCGCTCATGTCGTCTCCGTCGTATGGTCAACCCGGCCGTCCGGGGTATCCGCTCAGAACGCCCGCCGCCCGTCGAGGGCGTCGGTCAGCATCTGCGCATTCGCCAACTCAAGCGACGCCCCGGAAGGCAACCCGCGTGCCAACCGTGTGACCGCCGCGCCACTCCCGCCCAGCACGTCGGCCGCGTATAAGGCCGTGCCGTCGCCCTCCAGCGTGGGGCTCGTCGCCAGGATCACCTCGCGCACGCCGCCGCGCTTGACGCGCTCGACCAGCGGCGTGAACGTCAGGCGATCCGGGCCGATTCCGTCGAGCGGGGCGAGCCGCCCGCCGAGGACGTGGTACAGCCCGCGGAAGCTGCCGGCCCGCTCGAACGAGGCCACGTCGCGGGGCGTTTCGACGACGCACAGGATGGCCGCGTCGCGCCGGGGGTCGGAGCAGATTTCGCAGACTTCCCTGTCCGTGAGGGTGAAACACTCCCGACACGCCCGGACGCGGTCGGCGACGGCACGCAGCGCGTCCGCGAGCTTGGTTGCCTGTGAGCGATCGCCTGCCAACAGGAAATGCGCGATCCGCTCGGCGCTCTTCGGCCCGATGCCCGGGAGTTTCGCCAACTCCTCCAGCAGCCGCCCGATCACCCCCTGCGGTTCGCCCACGGCTCGCGCCCCTCGCGTGTTCAGAACGGGATGTCCGCGTCCGGGTCGATCGACACCACCTCGGGCTCGTCCGCCTCGCTGACGAGGTGGTCGGCCGCGATGACGGACGTGACGATACGGCGGTCGAAGACGGCGACCGCGGTGTCGCCGGGGCCGCCGATCGCCGGCGCCGGCTCGACGATCAGGGACAGCGTGTCGTGATCGGGCAACGACACCCGATCGGCTCGGACGACATACCGCTTGCCGGTCCGGAGAGTCACGACGAACTCGAGCACGACGCATCCTCCGAGGTCAGGAGAGTCCCGGGAGCCCGCCTCCGAGCATCCCTGGCGGCAGACCTATGCTCTCGGCCATCTTCGCCGACGCGGCCGCGACCTGCTCGCGGGCCTTCGTCACGGCCTGGTTCACGGCCACGGCCACGAGGTCTTCGAGCATCTCGCGGTCGGCCATCGCCTCCGGGCCGATCTTCACCGACACGACCTCCATCCGGCCGTTCACCTTGGCGGTCACGTAGCCGCCGCCGGCCGTCCCCTCGGCGACGATGGTGCCGAGCTGGGAGTTGAACTTCTCGAACTCTTCCTTGATCTTACCACTGTTTCCTAGCAGGGACATCATCGAGCCGAGCTTGCCGAACATCACGTCGCCTCGTCGGTGTCGTCGGCCGCCGCGGGCCGGGGTGCGGCCACGGCGGTCGGGTCGAACGCCTCGTCCATGTGGGTCAGTTGCGCCCCGAGCGCGTCGGCCGCCTTCTGGAAGAACGGCAGCGTCATGAGCGACTTCTTCCGCTCGCCGACCGACGCGCCCGCCGGCCGGGCGGGAGCCTCCGCGGTCGGGCCGCTGGGCGGGGCGTCGAAGCGGACGACGACTGGCTGACCCGTCACGCGCCGGAGTGCGTCCTGGACCCGCTGCTGCCCCAACTCGGTGGCACACGCCTGATAGGCGGAATTGTAGCCGGGGGCGAAGCGAATTGCCAGTGCATTTGGCCCGAAAAGTGCAGGAAGGAGCGCGGCTTCGAGTTGACTGGCCAGCATCGGCGCCCGTTCGTGCAGCAACCGCTTCGCGACTTGCCACACTTCCGCGACCGATCCCTCATTCAATTCCCGCGTCGCGGTCGCGTCACTGGAAGGATTATCCGATCCATTTCGCTCGTTCGCCAGCGTCAACGGACTGTTTTTTTTTACGCCCTCGATCGCGGCTCCGCCCACATTTGCGGCACCGTTGCCACCCGGCGCGACAGCGAGTGGCCCGCCTTGAGTGATCGTCTGTAAGAGATGGCCGACTGAGAGCGCCTCATCCATCCGTGCCAAGCGGACAACTGCCATTTCTAGCAGCACCTGGGCGTGACCCGTGCTGCGAACCCGCGCCTTCGTCGTCGTCCACACATCGAGCCCGGCTAGGACGGTGTCGAGGCTAATTCGCCCGCCGAACTTACCGACGCTGTCCTGAACGAGCGGCGAGGTCGGTAGTTCTTTCAACTCCGGGGCACAGGTTACGAGCATCAATGCCCGCCAGTAGTCGATCAGCTGGTCGAGCAGTTCGCCGACCTGCAGGCCGCGGTCGATCCACTCGGTCAGCAGGTTGAGCGCTTTCGCCGCGTCGCGGTCGAGGATCGCGGCCGCGAGCCCGATGACGCGATCGTCGCCGGCGGTGCCGAGGACGGTGTGGACGTGCTCGGCCGTCAGCTTCCCGTTCGACGACGCCAGCAACTGGTCGAGGAGCGACTGCGAGTCGCGCATGGAGCCGGCGGCGCGGCGGGCGACGAGCTTCAGCGCGTCGTCGTCGGCCTGGTGCCCTTCCCGGCTCACGATCGCCTTCAGCTGGTCGAAGATGCGGCCGGGGCCGACGTGGGCGAAGTCGAACCGCTGGCAGCGCGACAGGATGGTGACCGGGATCTTCTGCACTTCCGTGGTGGCGAAGATGAACTTGACGTGCGGCGGCGGCTCCTCCAGCGTCTTGAGCAGCGCGTTGAACGCGCTGGTCGAGAGCATGTGGACCTCGTCGATGATGTAAATCTTGTACCGGCCGCGGGTGGGGCGGAAGCCGACGTTCTGCCGCAGGTCGCGGACCTCTTCCACCTTGTTGTTGCTGGCCCCGTCGATCTCGAGCACGTCCACGTCCTCGCCGGCGGCGACGGCGAGGCAGCTGTCGCACTGGTCGCACGGCGTGGGGGTGGTGCCGGTCTGGCAGTTGAGCGCCTTCGCCAGGATGCGGGCGGCGCTGGTCTTGCCGACGCCGCGGGCGCCGGTGAACAGGTAGGCGTGGGCGACGCGGCCGGCCTGCAGCGCGTTGACGAGCGCCTGGGCGACGTGCTCCTGCCCGATGAGTTCGGCGAACTGTTGCGGCCGGTAGCGGCGGGCGACGACCGTGTACTCGGCTGTGGTGGGGTCCGGCGGGGGTGGTTTCTTCGCCATCGGGGGCACGTCCTGCGCGAACTTCTTTCCGGCATCCTACCCGGCGGCGGGTGCGGGTGCCATCACAGTCGGTGGCCCGTGGCGGACTCCCGGCCGATCGGGTACGATTGCCCCGACCGACCCTCCCGGAGCACCGTCATGGTTCGACGCGCCGTCCTCCTGCTCGCGCTGGGGCTCACCCTGCCGCTCTCGGCCGCCGACTGGCCTCAGTTCCGCGGCCCGGCGCGCGACGGCCACTCGGCCGACACCGGCCTCCTCAAGACGTGGCCGAAGGGCGGCCCGAAGCTGCTGTGGACGTTTACCGACGGCGGTGTCGGCTACGCCGGCCCCGCGGTGGTCGGCGACCGGCTCTACACCTGCGGCGCCAAGGGGGCCGACGAGTTCGTCTACGCCCTCGACCTGAAGGCGACGCCGCCAACGGTGGTGTGGTCGGCGAAGATTGGCCCGCTGTTCACGTGGCAGGGGAACAGCTGGAACGCCGGCCCGAGCGTCACGCCCACGGTGGACGGCGACCGCGTCTACGCCCTGGGCGGGTTCGGCGACCTGGTGTGCGTCGAAGCGAAAACCGGCAAGGAACTGTGGCGCGTGAACTACGCGAAGGATCTCGGCGGCGAGGTGAACCCGATCGGCGGCGGGCTGACCGATCCGTCGCCGCTCGGCTGGGGGAACGCGGCCGCCCCGCTGGTGGACGAGGGGACGCTGGTGTGCGTCGTGGGCGGCAAGCGCGGCCTCTTCGCCGGCCTCGACAAGACGACCGGCAAGCTCCTGTGGCGCAGCGGCGAGGTGCCTGAGCAGGCGCCGTACTCGTCGCCGGTTGCGGCCAAGATCGGCGGCGTTCCGCAATACAT
>DASPHQ010000628.1:0-9730 GCA_035629595.1 Urbifossiella sp.
TGCAGGTCTTCGCGGCCCTTGAGGCCGTCGCGGAAGCCGCCCGGCGTGCGGAACCCGTTGGGCGTGATGCCGCACCGCTCCTTCAGCGCCGCGGTGGTCGTCGCGATGTTCTCGTCGATCACCTGCGCGACCGTCTTGTCGCGAATCAGCCACGGCGCGCGGCGGAACCGGAACTGCAGTTCCTCCGGCTTGGCGGCGAGCAGGTTGACGTGGTCGTAGGTGTGGTTGCCGACCGGGTGGCCGGCCGCGGCGAGGTCCTTCAGCCAGCCCGCGTCCTCCTGCTCCAGCGTCTGCCCGAGCGCGAAGAAGTGGACGAGCCCGCCGAGCCCCTTCGCCACCTCCGCGGCGCGGACCGCGTACCGCTTCGTGTCGGCGTCGAGGTCGCCCTTGCGATAGTTCCACTCGGTCATGCCGCGGCGCGGGTACTCGGCCGACATTTCGAGGTCGAGCGTGATCGCCACGAGCGCGGGCCGCGGCCGCGGCTGGGCGACCGACAGCCCGGCGGCGGACGCGATTCCGCCGGCGGTGACGGCCGAGAGGAAGCGGCGGCGCGAGACGGGCACGGGTCACCTCGCCGGCTGTTGGAGGTAGCGGAACAGGTCGCGGCGCTCCTGCGGCGTGAGTGGGTCGAGGAGCTTCTCGGGCATGAGCGAAGTCGTCAGGTCGCGGACCGACTCGACCCGCTCGCGCGGGACGCGCGTCCGCTCGCCCTTCGCGTCGGCGAGGGTCAGGCTCGCGCCGTCCTGCTCGGCGACGACGCCGGTGCGGACGACGCCGTCGTCGGTGCGCACGGCCACCGGCACGTACTGGGCGCGGACGACGGCCGACGGGTCCACGACGCTCGCCAGCAGCCAGGCAGTGTCGGCGCGGCTGGTGTTGGTGAGGTCCGGTCCGACGGTGCCGCCGTCGCCGAACAGCTTGTGGCACGCCCCGCAGTGCTGGGCGAACAGCGCCTTCCCGCGGGCGGCGTCGCCGGGGCCAGCGCGCAGGTCGTTGGTGAAGCGGCGCACCTCGGCCAGCTTCTCCTCCGGCGTCCCGGGCGCCACGCGGCCCCAGTGCTTGCGCACGGCCGCGTCGATCCCCGCGTCGCCGAGCAGCGCGAGGAGGCGCACCTGTTCGACCGGCACGTCGGCAGGCGCGACCGTGCCGGCATCAACGAGCGCGAGGAACCCCTTCGCCCAGTCCGCGCGGCCGAACAGGACCGCCCGCGCCCGCGGCTTCAGAGCCGCTGGCAGTGCCGGGTACGCCCTCACGACCGCGGCCCCGGCCTCCGCGCCGCCGACGCGGGCGAGGACCGCGAGCGCGGCCGCCTGCACGTCCGCGTCGCGCGAGGCGAGGAGCGGCAGGACAGCGGGCAGGCACCCCGCATCCCCGAGTTCCTCCAGGACGGCGAGCCGGTCGAGCCGCGCCGGCCGTGGCGTGTCCGGGCCGGCGACCTCGGCGTGAACGCGCTCCCGGGCGGCGGCGACGCCGGCGCGGAGCGCCAGCCGGGTGCGGACAGCGTTACCCGGGGCGTCCGCCCAGGCAGCGCGAATGACGTCGGCGAGTTCGCGCGTGAGCGGGTCGTACTTCCGCGGCGGCGGTGGCTCGCGGCCCGGCGCGGCGAGCGCGTCGAACAGCCCCCCCTGCCCCACGGCCGGCAGGCCGACGGCGCGCTCGGCGAGGCCGCGGTCGAGGTCGGCGAGGAGCTCCACCTTCTCGGCCGCGAGCAGGGTGTGGGCGGCGCGGTAGCCGGCCGCGGTGCCGTCGGCGGCGTAGCGGCGCACCAATCGGCCGAGGTTAGCCCGCACGGAGGGGTGGTCGCGGTTCTCCGCCGCCGCGAAGAACGCAGTCACGCGGCCGGCGTCGGGCATCGCGTGCGTCTCGACCGCCCACCACAGGAGCCAGGACAGGACCGGGTCGCCGACGTCCGCGCCGCGGCGCAGTGCCAGCTCGACGACCGGGAGCGCCTGACCGGGGGGAAGCCGCCGGGCGGTGCAGAGCAGCTGCGCACGCACCACGGGGCTCGGGTCCGTCATCGCCAGCTCCGCGAACCGCGCCGCGAGGTGCGGCGAGACGGTCCTCTTGTCGCCGAGGAGGCGCACGGTCCACGCGCGGACGTGTTCCGCCGGGTTCGCCAGCATCTCGACGGCGAACGCCTCGTCGAGCCCGCTGGTGGCGTGCAGCGCCCACAGCCCGCGCAGCGCCAGCCGCGGCTCCCTGTCCCGCGCGAGTTCGCGGAGCACCCCCCACGACTCGCGCCCGGCCTTGCCCGCGAGCAGCACCCGCGCCCGGTCGGCCTGCCAGCCGTTCGCGTGGCGCAGCAGCGCGACCAACTCCGCCGGCGGCAGCGCGCCGAGGTCGATCCGCGGGGCCTGCTTCGCACCGACGGCCTGCACGCGGTAGACGCGGCCGTTCGAGCGGTCCCAGTCGGCGTCCGGGTCGGGGTGGGCGGTGCGCTTGTCGTAGAAGTCGCTGACGTACACCGCGCCGTCCGGCCCGACGCACAGGTCGGTCGCGCCGAACCACGGGTCGCGGCTGTCGAGGATCAGCTCGCGGAACGACGCCGTCACCGTGGCGCCGCTCCGATTCAGCTCCCAGCTCGACGCCGTGTGGCGGAGGAAGTCGCCGGCGAGGAAGCGGCCGCGGAAGCGCGCGGGAAAGCTGTCGCCGCGGTAGACCGTGCCGCCGGTGGTGGGGCCGCCGGTCGGGGCGTCGTGGGCGACGTGCGACAGGTGGCCGTAGGCGTAGGGGTTGTGCAGCGGGCCGTGCTTGCCGACGTTCTTCAGGTAGTACGCCCCCTGGAAGGCGTGCCAGAACAGGCCGAGGTTCGACGAGTAGAACAGGTTGCCGGCGTCGTCGAAGGTGAGGCCGAACACGTTCCCGCCGCCCTCGCAGAACAGCTCGAACTCGCGCGTGACGGGGTGGTATCGCCACACGCCCTGCTGGAACTCGACGCCGCGGACGCGGCAGGTGGTGGTGCTGCCGTTGAGGCCGTACAGCCAGCCGTCCGGCCCCCAGGTGAGGTGGTTCGCCAGCGACTGCGCGTCCTCCATGCCGAACCCGGTGAGGAGCACCTCGGGGTCGGCGTCGGGCACGTCGTCGCGGTCGCGGTCGGGGTAGTGGAGGAGGTACGGCGCCTGGAGGACGTACACCCCGGTGGGGCCGAACTCGACCCCGGTGCAGAGGTTCAACCCGGCCACGAAGTCCTTGAACCGGTCGGCCGTGCCGTCGCCGTCGGTGTCCTCGCAGATGGTGACGCGGTCGGCGCCGCGCGGCCCCTTCGGCGGCGGCTCGGGGACGCGGTCGTAGACGGTGCGCGACCAGCGGTCCACCGCCACCCGCTTGAGCCCGGCCGGGTTCGGGTACTGGAGGTACTGGATCGTCCACACGCGGCCGCGGTCGTCGCACTTCACGAAGATCGGCTGCCGCACGTCCGGCTCGGCCGCGAACACGCGCACCGCCAGCCCGTCGGCGGGGGCCATCCGCCGCGCCGCCTCGGGCGGCGAAATGCCGCCGGGCACGGCCGCGGGGGCCGACGGCAGCGCCGCGGCGACGGCGGCGAGCAGGAGGGTGGCGGTGCGGTCGCGCATCGGGCATAGTGTACCGCACCCCGCCGCCCGCCGCGACCACCCGCGGAGTTCGCCGTGAACCGCTCGCTCGTCCTCGGCTTCGCCCTCGGCTCGCTCGCCACCGCGGCCGTATTCCCGCGCGGCCTCCCCGACGTGCCGCCGGCGCTTGGCGCGCAGGAGCCCCCGGCGGCGCCCGCCACGCGGGTCTACGAGAACACCCTCACGCCGATCCCGAACCCGCGGCCGTTACTCGCCGACTACCCGCAGTACGTCGAGCCGGTCGTCGCCGCCCGGCGGTTCGAGGCGCCGCGGCTGGTGGACGACCCCGACGGCGACCTCGACGTGCGGGCGTGGCGGTGGTCGTACAACGCCCGCGGCATCGTCGAGGTGCCCAACCGGCTGCGGGCGAAGGACACGGCCGTGATCATGGTCCACCCGTGGGCGGTGGACGACGAGTGGGGGTGGAAGACGCCCCAGCCGAACGGCGTGGTGGACTTCTGCACGCCCGAGAAGAACGCGCTCGCCGGCCGGCACACGAAGGAGGTCATCGACCCGTTCCTGACCCGCCTCCGCGACCGCGTCGCGTTCGTGATGTACAGCCTCCCCGGCCCGGCCGACCCGGTCCGCACGAAGGTCTACCGCTCGTTCGCCAAGACGCCGACGCCCGCCGAGCGCGCCGCCGGCGAGAAGGAGTTGCGCGCGGCGCTCGCCGCGTACCGGTACGCCGGCGAGCCGCTGCCGGCGAAACTGACGCTCCGCGCCGACCGGCCGGTGATCGACTACTTCCAGCAGTTCCCCGGCCTCGACGCCGGCCCGCGGTACAACGGCGACGGGTTCTGGAAGCTGCCGATCCCGGTGAGCACGGCGGTCACCGTTCAACCGTCCGACGTGGTGATTTACGACGCCGAGGGGTACGCCCCGCTGCGGGACTTCCTGCGGCGGAACGGCGTGCGGCACGTCCTCCTGACGGGGTACGCGACCGACATGTGCTTCTGCCGCACGACCGCCGGGTACGAGAACCTGTCGCGCGACTTCGACGTGTTCCTCGTCGGCGACGCGACGCTGGCGACGTTCCCGGCGAACGACACGCCGCGGTTCGCCACCAACGCCCACGTCTCGTTCGCGTCCCTCAACCAGCTCGTCACCCAGGTGAGCTGGGTGGTGCCGGCGGGCGCCGGCCGTTAACCCGCGACCCCGCGCCGGGTGATAGAACACGACCGGTGGGACGGAGCCGGCCCCCGCGGCAGGGCCGGTGTTCGTCCGGCGTCGGGAGATGACGGCATGCGATTCCTGGTGGTCGGGGCGGGGGCGGTGGGCGGCTACTTCGGCGGGCGGCTCCTGGAAGCCGGCCGGGACGTGACCTTCCTGGTCCGGCCCGCCCGGGCCGAACAGCTGGCCGCGACCGGCCTGGTCATCACGAGCCCGGCCGGCGATGTCACCGTCCCGTCCCCGCCCACGGTCCTCGCCGCCGGGGTGCGGGCGCCCTTCGATGTGGTGCTCCTGTCGTGCAAGGCGTACGACCTGGACGGTGCGATGGACGCGGTCGCCCCGGCGGTCGGGCCGGGCACGGCCGTCATCCCCCTCCTGAACGGGATGCAGCATCTCGACGCCCTCGACGCCCGGTTCGGGCCGGGCCGCGTGCTCGGCGGGTCGTGCTTCATCTCCGCGAAGGTCAACGACGCCGGGCGGATCGCGCACGTCAGCGACCCGCACCGGCTGGTGTTCGGCGAGCGGGCCGGCGGCCGATCAGGGCGGGTGGACGCGATCGCGGCGGCCATGGCGGGGGCGAAGTTCGAGGCGGTCGCGAGCGACGACGTGGTGCAGGAGATGTGGGAGAAGTGGACGTTCCTCGCGGCCCTCGCGGGGGTGACGTGCCTGACCCGCGCGGCGGTCGGGGACGTGGTCGCGGCCGGCGGGTCCGACCTGGTGCTCGCCCTGCTCGACGAGTGCCGGGCGGTCGCCGCGGCGGCGGGCCACGCGCCCCGGCCGGGGCCGTGGGAGGCCGCCGTGCGGCGGCTCACCCACCCGCGGTCGGTGGTCACGGCGTCGATGCTCGGCGACGTCGAGCGGCGGGGCCGGACCGAGGCCGACCACGTCCTGGGCGACCTGCTCCGGCGGCGCGGGGCGCCCGCCGCCGGGGACCGGTCGCTCCTCCGCGTCGCGTACACCGCGGTGAAGGCCGCGGAGGCCCGCGCCGCACGCGAGTCGGCGCCGCCCGCGTGAATCGCCGCACCCCGCCCCGGAGGTTCCCATGACGGACGCCGACACCACCCACGCCGCGGCATCGCGGGGCGACCCCTGCACCCTCGTCCTGTTCGGCGCGTCCGGCGACCTCACCCGCCGGCTCCTCACGCCCGCCCTCTACAACCTCGCCTGCGACGGGCTCCTGCCGGAACAGTTCGCCCTCATCGGCGTCTCGAAGGAAGATTTCTCCCCCGCCGCCTTCCGCGACCACCTCACGGCCAGCATCGGCGAGTTCAACACCCGCGGCGGCGTGGACCCGGCCGCGTGGGATCCCCTCGCGGCGCGGCTCAACTACCTCCCCGGCGACTTCGCCGACCCGGAGACGTACCGCCGCCTCGCCGCGCGCATCGACGCCGCCGCCGCGGCGCACGGGACCGGCGGGAACGTCCTGTTCTACCTCGCCACGCCGCCGCCGCTGTTCGCCCTCATCGCCGAGGGCCTCGCGGCGGCCGGCCTCCACCGCGGGCCGGGCTGGCGCCGGCTCGTCGTCGAGAAGCCGTTCGGCAAGGATCTCAAGAGCGCCGCCGAGCTGAACCGCCGCGTCCTCGCCGGCTGGGCGGAGGACCAGGTCTACCGCATCGACCACTACCTCGGCAAGGAGACGGTCCAGAACCTCCTCGTGTTCCGGTTCGCCAACGGCATGTTCGAGCCGCTGTGGAACAAGACCCACGTGGACCACATCCAGTTCACCGTGTCCGAGACGGTCGGGGTGGAGGGCCGCGGCGGGTATTATGACCACGCCGGCGTGCTCCGCGACATGATCGAGAACCACATGTTCCAGATGCTCGCGTACCTGTGCATGGAGCCGCCGGCGTCGTTCCGCCCGGACGCCGTCCGCGACGAGAAGGCCAAGCTCCTCAACGCCGTGCGCGTGTACGGCCCGGCCGAGGTGGCGCGGAACGTCGTCCGCGGGCAGTATGGCCCCGGGAAGAAGCCCGACGGCGCGCCCGCGGCCGGCTACCGGGAGGAGCCGGGGGTGGACCCGCAGTCGCGGACCGAGACGTTCGCGGCGCTGCGGCTGTTCATCGACAACTGGCGGTGGGAGGGGGTGCCGATCTACCTCCGGTCGGGGAAGCGGCTGTGGAAGCGCGGCACCGAGATCGTGGTGCAGTTCCGCCGCGCCCCGGAGGTGACGTTCCGCGACACGCCGGCGGCCGGGACGCTGGAGTCGAACCGGCTCGTCTTCCACGTCCAGCCCGAGCAGGCGGTCGAGCTCCACTTCCACGCCAAGGCGCCGGGGCCGGTGACGTACCTGCAGAAGGTGGACATGCGGTTCGACTACGGCGGCGCCTTCCGCGCCGCCCGCGGCACCGGGTACGAGACGCTCCTGCACAACGCCATGCGCGGCGACGCCACCCTCTACTCCCGGGCCGACCTGGTGGAGGCGGCGTGGCGGGTGGCGCAGCCGGTGCTCGACGCCTGGAAGGACGCGCCGGTGGAGGAGGCGAACGTCTACCCGGCGGGGTCGTGGGGGCCGACGGCGGCGTTCGACCTGATGACCCGCGACGGGCGGCGGTGGGTGGAGGTGCTCAACCGCACGGTGCTGGAGCGCGTGCCGTTCCTGGCCGGGGCCGACCCGGTGTGCCTGCACAACCTGTCGCTGATGCTCCAACCGCTGGCGTGCGCGGCCGGCGAGGTGCTGGTCCGCGAGGGGGAGGTGGGCACCGAGATGTACGTGGTCGGCCGCGGCCGGGTGGAGGTGTTCGACCGCGCCGGGAAGGTGTTGACCACCCGCGGGGAGGGCGAGGTGTTCGGGGAGTTGAGCCTCCTTCACCACCGGCCGCGGACGGCATCGGTGCGTGCGGTGACGCCGTGCGACCTGTTCGTGCTGCACAAGGCCGACTTCGACCGGGTGCTGCGGGACCACCCGGCGTTCGCGGAGGGGGCTCGCTCGGAGACCGCCCGCCGCTACGGCGACGCGGGCGGGTGAGCCGACCCCGCCCCCTCGGGCCCCGGGCTCTCGGGCGGCGCGGCCCCCTTGCGGCGTCGGGGCGAGCGCTTCGGGGCCAGCGCCATCGCTCGCCAGTTCGGAGCGGGTTTGGTCCCGTCGGGCAAGGTCGCCGGGTCACCGAGAGTCAGCCGAGCGAGGTCGGCGACGGTCACTCCCACGACCGAATCGAGACGCGCGCTAGTGATGTTCGCCCCGGTCAGGTTCGCCCCGGTCAGGTTCGCCCCGGTCAGGTACGCTGCGGTGAGATTTGCCCCGGTGAGGTCCGCCCCGGTCAAATTCGCGTCGGTTAAGTATACCCTATCGAGGATCGCACTTGTAAGGTTCGCCCCGGTGAGGTCTGCCTTGTCGAGAATTGCCCCGAAAAAGACCGCCCTAGTGAGGTTCGCCCCGCGGAGGCTCGTCGTGTGAAGGTAGCCCCCCATGAGGTTCACAGCGGTGAGGTTCGTACCGGTGAGGTCGGCATCGCGAAGGTTCGCCTCGTTGAGAAACGCTTCACCGAGATCCGCATGGCTGAGGGAAACTTTACTCATTACGATGCTCGTTAGCATCACTCTCTGGAGATCTGTTCGAGTCAGATCGAGCCAATTAAACACCCCTTGTCGGCCCCATTCCGCCCAACGACCCCCCACCCAGGAACCCAGGGTGCTGGGCAACCCATCGACCTTCCACCGCTCCCTCGTTACAGTCGCGCACGCCGCCATGATGTCTAACATGGCAAACTCCGCGCGTAGCGCCCAGTCGTTCATCGCGCGGAAAGTCGGCTCAGGTTTGATGTCCGTCGTCATCTTGTGCATCGGCATCCCGCTACGAACGACCACGCCCAGCAGGCGGGCGACGACGGATCCCCACGCGCCTACTCGCTCCTTGCCCCGAATGGTCGCGGCGTCCCGAACGAAGGCTTGCAAGTCCAGATCGAGAACCACCGGCCCGAACAGTTTGGCCCAGTCGATCAGCGCGTCTTCGTCACGTCGCTCGGGCCGGGTATCGGGACGGGCGTACTGTTCGGCGAGGGCGTCGAGGTGCGACGCGACGCGGCTCGCTACCAGGAACTCGGCGAAGCTCTTGTGGGTGAACTCGTAGGCCTCGTCCCCCTTCACGCCGCCGCGCGGGCGTGTGAAGAACGCGAGCATCAGCCGCAGCAACCCCTGGTCCTCCTCGGCCTCCACCGCCGTGAGCCGCGTCCGCTGCTCGGGGGTGAGGCGGGCCTTGACCGCGGCCACACGGATCTCGCGGATGTTCCCGCCGTGCCAGGCGGCGATGGCCACCTCCTCCAGCAACTCCAGGAAGTGCTCGAACTCCAACGGGCCGGCGGTCGGAACCCGGTTCACGCCCCACCGCCGCTCCCACACGGCGTGCGTCAGCCGGCGGTAGAGGTCGAAGCGGCCGGCTGGTAGGGTCCGGCCCGGGGTATTGTCCAGCAGGAAGGCCACGAGGTAGTTGAGGAGCGGCTGGCTCGTCACGGCCGTGAGAGCCTCGTTGGCCTTGATCTCGGCGTAGACGCCGGCCCAGACCACCCGCTCCTTCGCGTCGGCGTATTGTCTCCACCACGCCTCCCGCTGGTCCGTATCGAGCAACGCGGTCTGCCCGCCGAGGGTCAGCTGTCGCCCGGCCGGGGGCTTGTTAATCTCCTGTTTGTCGACGACGAAGGGGAGGAGGTGGAGCACGGCTTCGGGCTTGCGGACGGCGGCCCGCGCCACGTCGGCCGCGATCGGCCGGCCGCACACCAGGACCATAAGCCGGGCCGCTTTCGGGTCCGTGTTCCAGCCCTCCAGCAGCACGCCGACCGCCCCCATGAAAGCCCGCATCTGCTCCAGCCCGACGCGCCCGGCCCGGGACAGCTCGTCCAGACCGTCGAGGACGAGCAGGGTCGGGTCCGGGGCGTCCCGGTCGAGCGGCTTCGTCAACCCCCGGCCGACCTCCTTGGTGTAAGCGGCCACGGCCTCGGTGAGCGGCCGCTCGGTCTCGAACTCCCGGTGGTGGAGCG
>DASPHQ010000629.1:0-5646 GCA_035629595.1 Urbifossiella sp.
ACCCCGGCCACGCGGTCGCGGCCCGGCAAATGCGCGCGTTCGGGGGCATGATCTCGGTCCGCGTCACCGGCGGGATCGAGGGCGCCCGCCGCTTCACGACCGTGACGAAACTCTTTAGCCTGGCCGAGAGCCTGGGCGGCGTCGAGTCGCTGGTGAACCACCCGGCGACGATGACGCACGCGAGCATCCCGAAGGCCGTGCGCGAGGCCCGCGGCGTGGACGACGGGCTCGTCCGCCTGAGCGTCGGCATCGAGGACGTGGCCGACCTCCGCGCCGACCTCACGGGGGCGCTGGCGCGCGTGACGGGCTGAATTCTCACAACTTGCCGGTTGCTCCGGCCGCGCCGGTCGCACAAGATAAGCAACCGCCCCTCCATTCCTCACAGGAACCCGCCATGCGTTCCGCCCTGTTCACCGCCGCCGTCGTCGCCGCGCTCGCGACCACGGCCGCCGCCCAGCCCTCCGCCACGGAGGTGAAGTCCGTCTCCGCGCTGGCCTTCGGGCCGGACGGCGTCCTGTTCGTCGGCGACCCGGTCGGGGCCGCCGTCCACGCCATCCCCACCGGCGACACCAAGGCCGACGGGGCCGCGGCCGTTGACATCGAGCGCGTGGACGCCAAGATCGCGGCCGTGCTCGGGACCACCGAGAAGGACGTGCGGATCGCCGACTTCAAGGTGAACCCGGCGTCCGGCAACGTGTACGTGGCGGTGACCCGCGGCAGCGGCGCCGGCACCCCGGCGGTCGTGCGCATCACCCGCGCCGGCAAGGTCGAGCCGGTGTCGCTGAAGGCCGCGAAGGCCACGTCGGTGACGCTGCCGAACCCGGCCGCGGCCACCGGCAAGGGCGGTGCGTCGGTGATCATCACGAGCATGGCGTTCGTGGACGGCAAGCTGGTCGTGGCCGGGCTGTCGAACGAGGCGTTCGCCAGCACGCTGCGGGTGATCCCGTTCCCGTTCAAGGACGCCGACAAGGGGGCGGGGATCGAGATCTTCCACGGGGCGCACGGCAAGATCGAGACGCACGCCCCGATCCGCACGTTCGTGCCGTACAAGGTGAACGGCGAGGACACCATCATGGCGGCGTACACCTGCACCCCGCTGGTGCGGGTGCCGATGGCCGACCTGAAGGCCGGGACCAAGGTGAAGGGCACGACCATCGCCGAGCTCGGCAACGGCAACAGCCCGCTGGACATGATCGTGTACACGAAGGGCGGCAAGGACTTCCTGCTGGTGGCCAACAGCAGCCCCAAGCGCGGCGTGATGAAGATCCCTGCCGAGGGCTTCGGCAGCGCCGCGGCCATCACCGCACCGGTCCCCCGGGCGGTGGACACCGCGGGGATCGGGTACACGCAGGTGGCCGAGTTGAATGGCGTGCTCCACCTCGACAAGCTGGACAACGACCGGGCGCTGCTGCTGGTCCGGAACGGCGACGGGGCCGACCTGAAGACCGTGCCGCTGCCGTAACCGCCTCCCGAGCGGGGTCGCGTCAGCGCCCCGTGCGTCCGCAAGTCTCACACGACCGCGGATGCACGGGGCGCTGACGCGACCCCGCTCAAGACCTCATTCAACTCCGCATCATGCTCGCACTCACCCTCGCGCTGTCGCTCACCACGCCGACACCGGACGTACCTGCCGCCGTGCAGGTCACCGGCCTCGCGCCCCGCGACCTCGTCGCCGTCCGCGACGCCAAGCTCCCGCCGGAGCGCTGGCCGGCCGTGCTGCGCGTCGTCGTCGTCGGCGGCACGCCTGCCGAGGAGGCCGCCCGTCCCGCGGTCGCCGGCAGCTACACCGTCACCGACAAGGCCATCCGCTTCACGCCCGAGTTCGCGTTCGTCCCCGGCGTGAGTTACCGCGCCACCTTCGACCCCGCCCCGCTGAAGCTCGGCGGCCGGCCGGTAAGTGCGCTGTTGTCGCTGCCGAAGCCGCCGCCGGGGCCGCGCGTGTCGGTGGTGGCGCTGTCCCCGAGCGCCGACCGACTCCCCGAGAACACGCTGCGGTTCTACATCCAGTTCTCCGGCCCGGTCGCCCGCGGCGACGTGTACCGCTTCCTCCGGCTGGTCCGCGACGACGGGCGGGAGGTCGAGTCGCCGTTCCTCGAAATCGGCGAGGAGCTGTGGTCCGCGGACGGCCTGCGGCTGACGGTCCTGTTCCACCCCGGCCGGATCAAGCAGGGGCTGATCCCGCGGATGGAACTCGGCCCGATCCTGGAAGCGGGCCGCCGCTACACGTTCGTGATCTCCGGCGACTGGAAGGACGCCGAGGGCCGGCCGCTGGTCGCGGAGTACCGCCGGACGTTTCTGGCGACCGCGGCCGACGATGAGCCGGTGGACCCCGACAGCTGGACGCTGATCCCGCCGCGGCCGGGCGGCCCGCTGATCCTGCGCCTGCCCGAGCCGCTCGACCGGGCGCTGCTGGAATCGACGGTGTGGGTGGAGGACGAGTCCGGGAAGCGCGTGGAGGGGGTGACGACGGTGGGCGGCGGCGAGCGGGTGGTGACGGTGGAGCCGTCGCGGCCGTGGCGTGCGGGCCGCTACCGGCTGGTGGTGGACACGCGGCTGGAGGACGTGTGCGGCAACCGCGTCGGCGAGCCGTTCGAGGTGGACGTGTTCCGCCCCGTGCAGCGCCGCATCGAGACGAAGACGGTGAGCCGGCCGTTCGAGGTGCGGTAACCGCGCTGGGGCGCGACCGGTAGCCAACTCGAAGTGCCTATCCGTCGCCGTGGTCCGGTGCGGCGGTCGGTCCGGCCGGTCCGCGGTTGTCCCCGCGGCCGCCTGCGGCCCAGACCCGGACGGCCCCGACGAGCCGCCCGGTCGCCATCGCCGCCCCCCCGACGAGCAGCCCGCCGATCAGGCCCATCGCGGCCCCGGCCCGCTCCGGGGCTTGAATCGGGTGCGGCTGGGTGAGGGCCGCGATGAACTCCGGCGACACGGCCCCCACGAGCGCGCCGAAGGCGGCGCCGCAGACCGAGCCGAGCGCCCCGCCGGCCAGGATCAAGAGGTACTCGCGGAACAGACTCACTCCTGCGCCCTCCTTCGCCGAACATCCCGCTCAGCAGCCCCGGCCGCCGAGTGACCGCCTCGTCTCCGCGGAGGTCACTGCCCTTCCGACGGAGCGTACAGAACCCTACGAACGCGCACAACAGGATTCCGCGGTAAGGCTGGAAGGGAGGCCGCTCGGGGCTTCGAGGTCGAACGAGAAAGGTGGTGGGCAGAACCACATCGTCTACGACGATTTCCGTCGCAGCCGCTCCAGCGACTTCGCCTTCACGACCTCCCACGGTATACCCGACCCCGGGTTCACGTCCGAATAGGCGATGCGCCGGTCGAGTTCCGCCTTCTGGGCCCGGGTCAACGGCGGATCGTTCTCCACGTCCGTTTCCAGCAGCCGAGCCGCCAGTTCGCGGCGCTCGTCCGGAGTCAGCGCCTCGGCCTGGCGCAGCAGCAATTCCACCGTCATCGGTCCGCCTCCGCGGATGTCCCGATCACACCCGGCCCTGCCAGATCGCCGGGTCGCGGCTGGTGTGGAACACCGACACCACACGCACGCGGTCGCCCAGGTCACGGTAGAACACTCGGTAGTACGGATACCCGCTGGCCGGCGCGCGGCGGTAGTCGTCGGCCACTATGGCGTGCATCCGCGGCTGAGCCGCGATGAGGTCGAATGCGCGCTTCACCGCGCGGGCGAACGTGACACCGGCCCCGGACCGCAAGCCCTGAAACCAATCGACCGCCTCGTCGAATTCGGCCTGCGCGTCCGCATGAATCTCGACCGGCAGGCTCATTGCCCCAGCCTCTTCATCGTTGCCGCGTAGACCTCTTCCCAGGGAAGCCGCTTACTCGGGTCGGCGTCCATCTCGGCGTCGCGCCGCCGAAGTTCAGCGAGTTGCGCCTCGGTCATCGGCGCATCGTCCGCGACATCGGCGTCCAGCAGCCGGGCCGCCAGCTCGCGGCGCTCGTCGGGTGTCAGCATTTCGGCCTCGCGCAACAGAGATTCCACGGTCATCGGTCGGCCCTCCTCGGTTGCCCCATCATACCGCGCCTCACGGCTCGCTCACCAGCACGACCAGCGAGTGCGCGGCCAGCCGCAGCACCTCGCCCTCCGCCACCACCGGGCCGGTCCCCTCCGCGAGGAAGTCGGCCGGCGGGGCGGCGGCGGTGTCCACCACGCGCCGCCACGGCCGCCGCGTCGGCGACCGCGGCACCACGAACTCCACCGGGTCGATCCACGCGTTCATCGCCACGTAGAAGTCCGTGTCGATCCGGTAGTCGTCGTCCTGCTCGCGCCCCGTGAAGCGGCCGTCCAGCGCGAACGCCAGCGTCCGCGAGCCGTCGCCGAAGTCCGGCTGGAACGGCTCCACGCCGTGCCAGTGGACGTCCGCAAGCCCGGCCGTCGCCCACTCGCCCGACCGGTGCGTCGCCACGGCCGCCTCGGCGGTCGAGGTCGGCGACAGCCCGGCGTCGGCCGGCCGCACCGGGCCGCCCGGCGGGAACGGACCCACGTCCACCCCCGGGATCAACTGCCCCACCGGGCCGACGAAGAACCGCCGCCGCCGCAGCGCCGGGTGCCGCTTCCGCAGCGCGATCATCTCGCGCGTGAACCGCAGGAAGTCGGCGTTCGTCTCGGCCAGCGTCCAGTCCACCCAGCTGACCGCGTTGTCCTGGCACCAGGCGTTGTTGTTGCCGCGCTGCGTCCGCAGGAACTCGTCGCCGGCCAGCAGCATCGGCACGCCCTGCGACAGCATCATCGTCGCCATCATGTTGCGGGCCTGCCGCGCGCGGATCGCCCGCACCGCCGGGTCGTCGGTCGGCCCCTCGACGCCGCAGTTCCACGAGCAGTTGTCGTTCAGCCCGTCGCGGTTCTCCTCGCCGTTCGCCTCGTTGTGCTTCTCGTTGTAACTCACCAGGTCGGACAGGGTGAAGCCGTCGTGGCACGTCACGAAGTTGACCGAGTGCCGCGGCAGCCGGCTGCTCCACTGGTACACGTCGGCGCTGCCGCAGACGCGCGCCGCCAGCACGCCGGCGAGGCCCGTGTCGCCGCGCCAGAACCGCCGCACGTCGTCGCGGTACTTGCCGTTCCACTCGCTCCACCGCCGGCCGAACGGGAACCCGCCCACCTGGTACAGCCCCGCCGCGTCCCACGGCTCGGCGATCAGCTTCGTGTCGGCCAGTACGCCGTCCTCGGTGATGCTCTCGATCACCGGCGGGTTGATCATCACGTTGCCGTTGCCGTCGCGCCCGAGCACGCTCGCCAGGTCGAACCGGAACCCGTCCACGTGCATCTCGCCGACCCAGTACCGGAGGCACTGCATGATCTGGTCGCGGACGACCGGGTGGTTGCAGTTCACCGTGTTGCCGCACCCGGCGAAGTCGAGGTAGTTCCCGGCCCCGTCGAGGAGGTAGTACAGCTCGTTGTCCAGGCCGCGGAACGAGTACGTCCGGCCGCGGTCGTTCCCCTCGCCGGTGTGGTTGAACACCACGTCGAGGATCACCTCGATGCCGGCCCGGTGGAACGCCTTCACCATGTCGCGGAACTCGTGCGTCTGACCGTAGGTCTTGGCGCTGGCCGCGAACGCGGCCTTCGGCGCCGCAAACGCGATCGGGTTGTAGCCCCAGAAGTTGGTCATCTTCTCGCCCGTCTCCGGATGGAAG
>DASPHQ010000630.1:0-7184 GCA_035629595.1 Urbifossiella sp.
ATCTGGTCCGCCAAGAGGCGGACCGGGAAGACCTCGCACAAGACGTCTTCATTCAGGTCATCGAGCACGCCGACCGTCAATCCGAACCGGGCAAGTGGAAGGGCTGGGTAGGCACAATCGCCCGGAACCACGCCATGAATCTCCGCCGACGTCACCTCGGGCTCGGCCTGATCCCCACGGACCCGGGCGAACTGTCCCCGGCCGCCCCGGCGGATGACGAGGTCGAGGCATGCGACAACTCCGCGGCTTCCCTTGCCGCCGCCATCGATCAGCCGAGCCGTGGCCGCCGTCTGACCGCCCTCGGCTTTCTGCTCATGCCGCACTCACGGCCGAAGCAGCGGGCCGAATTCCTCCGCGTGCCATTCCGGAACCACCGCGTACACGCCCAACGCCTCAGAAAAGCCTTCGAACGGCTCGACCTGAGAGACCCGTTTAGCGACAAGAATCACCCGGTCGGACGGATGCGGCCCTCCCTGTTGGAGACGGTGACGCGGATCGACCAGCACCTCACCACAGGGGACTCGTTAACCGGGCTCTACGATGTCAAACCCCCGTTGCGGCACTTCGCGGAGGCGGCCGGCGATTGCAAGACGGCCCCGACGTCCGTTGGCCTCTACTGCATGACGGCACAGGCCGTCGCCTATCACCACCTCGATGCCAAAAAGCACTCGCACGCGACTCGGTGTGCTGCGTCCCTCCTGTCGCTCGCCGCCTCCCGATCGCTCGCCACGTCAGGTCCACAAATTGAACTGTGCGACCGCATGGAGGAATGGGGCATGCAATGGGGGCTGACGCGAGTCCGGCGTACGGAGCCCCAGGCCGCGGCGCATTACATCGAGGCCTGGAAGTTCATCCGCGACGCCGAGCCGTTTGACCCGCTTTCCAAAGCCGTCCTCCGCTCCGCCCGTCGGATCGCGCTGGAAGGGGCCATCTCCGTCCTCGTCCGCCATCCGCCGGATGACCAGACGGCCCGGGCGTACCTCGACGCATTCGAGGCTTCTGCCGACGAGGTAGCGGACGCTGTCGCTGCCGAGGCCCGCCGCAGGAAGGAAGATGTGGAGTGTCTCAGGGAGCTCTTCAGAGAGCGAGCCCGTCAAAGTGACCCGGCTGCCGAAGCAGCCGGGTTGGGTTGATCGCTGCCGCCGGGGCAGCGTCTGGTTGCTTCAGGAGGTCTTCTGTTCGTCGATCCAGCGGGCGGCCGTCTGGAGCATTATCACCGCGAGCGGGATCTCTGACGCGCGGATCGTGCTGCTCGTCTTCGGCTCGTTGCCGCCGTTGTAGTACGTCCGGCTGAAGCTGACGTTGTACACGGCGTACACATCTTCCGAGTGCGGGTCCGTCACCTCGCGCTTCCAGATCGGGAGCGACAGGAACGTCCGCTTCTCGGATGTCGGGTACGGGCCGAACCTCGCGGCTGGCTTGTCTCCGGGCGGACTGGACGGTTGGTCGTCTGTACCAAGGGAACCTTCGTCCCCATTGGCAGGTGGTTGCCGCTCCGGCTCGGGCCTTGTTGATGGGTCCGGCGCAGTCATCGGTTGGTCCTCCGTTGGCGTGAAGCATCGGATCGCTACGGTCGGTCCGCAGCGGCCGGAGAGGATAGCGCATAAATATTTACAATGTCAAGAATATTAGACAAATAGCCCCATCCACTCGGGATGGGGCTGCCGCAATCCTTGGACTGCGGCGGGTCCTTCGTCAGAAGGGTACGTCTCCGTCCGCCTCGACCCGGACCTGCGTCCGCTGGGCGAGGCACCACTGGTAGGCCTGCTGGACGAGGTAGAGCAACACCGGCACGTCGTGGACGCGGTGGAAGGCGTTGGACGTCCAGTTCCCGTCCTTGTCCCGCCATGCCCTGCTGACGGTGAGCGCGTACTGCGTGTACTCCTCGCCCTCGCCGACCTTCACCTGCCGCGCCCAGACCGCGATCTCAACGCGCGTCGTACGGTCCGACATCGCCGCGAAACTCGCGGCCGGGCGATTCCTCGGGGTCACCGGCAACTCGGCGGGCTGCTCGCCGGGTATCTCGGGTGTCGCGGCCGCTTCGGGCTGCCCCTCGGCGTCGGCCGGTAGTACGGCGGGCGGCGGGTCGGCAATACCCACAACACCCTCCGGGTCCTCCGCCTTTCGCTTGCGTCCCATCAGTACTCTCCCTTCTTCTTGGCGGCACAGCGGTCCCACCAGTCGGGGTGCCATTGTCCGCGGACGGTGAACTTCTTGGCACAGTTGAGGCCGCCGCGGCGTCGTTCCTCGGCGGTCAGGGCGTGGCGTCGGGGGTCGAACCCCTTCCGGAAGTAGCCCTTGTTCTCACGCCGCCGTGTGCGGGGCATCGGCGCCCTCCGGCAGCATGAGTCCGTTGAGGCGGATGGTCTGGGCGACGAACGCCTGCGGGGCCGCGACGGCGCGGGGCTTGAGCACCTCGGTGAAGGCGTTGAACAGCGACCACGCGGTGCGGGGCCGGAAGTCGTCGTGCCGCGGCTCCTCCCAGGCCTCGCAGACCTTGGGGAGATGGAGCGACGAGATGATGCCACGGCGCAGCGCGGTCAGGATGACGTGGGACGCCATCGCCGGCGTCAGTTCGGTCTCGGCCATCCGCCGGATGCGGTCGGCCTCGTCCTCCCGGAACGACGCCAGCGACGCGACGGCGGACCCGATGGCGGTGCCGAACGCCCGCATGCCGTTGAGTGTGTGCTTCCGGCGGACGAGCAGCTCGGACCGGAACGCGAGGTTGTCGCACACGAACACCCGGCTGCCGGCCGCGAACCCGAGCGGGAACGAGCGGTCCACGGAGTTGCGGACCCCGACACTCAGGCCCGTCCCGTGGGCGAGCGGGGTGTCGAGGTCGAGGACGCCGAAGAACCGCGCGTCGGCCCGCGCGAGGCCGTACTTCTCGGACCGGACCGTGTACCCGGCCCCGCGGAGCGTCTCCTTGACGGTATCGAGGACGCGGACGTGGCTGACCGGGTGCCAGCGGCCCTCGGCCGGCGGGGTCTTGCACCCCCGCAGCTCGTCGAGCGTCACCAGGCGGCCCCCGGCGTGGAGCATGAGATCGGACATGGGTGTGTACCCTCCTGTGGAGTGAAGGACCGATGCCCCGGCGGAGTGCCGGTGCCGGGCGACCGTAGGGCCGTGCAAGAGGGGGCACAATGAACGGGGGTGCCATCGGGGTGGGTGATGCGCAGGGCGGCGGAGTGCGCGCCTCCACCAGGCGGTGGTGGCCGAAATGGTGGGCATTCGGGCCAGCCCGAATAGCGGCTGTGAACAGCTTCCTTTTCCTCCACCCGCATCCGGGTGGGTGGCTCAGGCGGTCACGTCAGCCGGTGGTTGGGACCGCTGCCGCAGCCGCTCGGCGGCGTTGGGGAGGATGCTCGCACCCGGCGGCGGGGACGGGTCAGGAGCGGGCAGGTAGATGGGCTGCCGGCGGATGCGGGTGATGATGGCGCGGGTCTGCTCGTCGGTGATCCGGCGGAACCACGGGGCCCGGACCGGGCGGAGCCGTTCGAGGTGGACGCCGCCGCGGTCGCGGACGAGTCGCTCGCCGACCCGGAGTGTGGCCAGCCGGGTGCGGTACTCCTGGGCGTGCAGGTCGGGCGACTTGAAGTACGCGTCGGTCACGCGCTCGAACCGACCGTGAGGGGCACTCCGGCCGTGGCCCGGCAACGCCCGCTCACGGGTGAAATGGACCGCGTGCGGCGAGAACGTGGGGTTGGCGAGCGCCCGCCCGCCCAACTCCTGGTCGGCCGGTGACAGGCTCTGGTACCAGGCCTGCCACGCGGTGTTGGCGAGAACCGCCTCGAACAGGGCCTGGTCCCCGAAGTCGAGCGACGACTGGGTGATGAGGTGAATCGAGAGGCCGGCCTTGCGCAATTCCTGCAGGGCGCTCATCACGAACGGCGTGACCAGCCCGAGGGCACCGGCCTCCTCCAGCACGAGGACCGTCCTGAGCGCGGACCGGGTCTCGGCGAAGTGCCGGCGGACGGCGTGGATCACCTGCATGGTCACCAGAAGGAAGAGGGTGCGCTTGGTCTCCCGGGACCGGACCCCGCCGCCGTCGAAGGCGACGAGGCGCCTCTCACGGAGCGCGGCCGACCAGTCGAAGGGGCCGGGGCGGGACCGCAGGCGGACGACCTCGGACGTGCAGACGGCTTCCAGCAGCCGCCGGCTAGCCCCGGACAGGGTCTCGTACTGGACGGGGTTCTTCCGCCTGATCCGCTCCAAGTCCCGGAACTTCACCGCCACCTCGTCGCACTCGCACTGTGACAGGAGCCGCTCGTACGCCGCGGTGCCGACGCGGAACGCGGTTAACAGCAATGTCAAGGGCTGCGGCTCGGGCTGGGCGAGGCAGAGGTCGATGGCCGCCTCCAGCCACTCCTTCGTCCACGGCCGGTCGGCGAGGGTGACGAGGTTCCGCTGGGCAAGGAAACACTGAGAAATGTCCTCGCGGGTCTCGGCGTCGGCCAGCCGCCGCCGGACCGGGTCCGGGTCGGCGGACCGCGAGAGCATGTGCCAGGCGAGCACCCGGTTGGTGGCGTCGAGCGATTCGTAGACCATCCGCGGCTCGTGCCCCCGGGCCGCCCAGTGGCCGGCGGCGGCGAACGCGAGCGGCCCGTGGCCGTCGAGGAGGACGACCGCGTGGTCGCCGCGCCCCGCGAGGCGGATGAGGTCGGCCAGTTCGCCCTCGCTCTTGCCGGAGCCGGTCGATCCGACGATCAGGCGGGAGGTCTCGACGGCCGGGACATGGTGGCGGGTGAGGAGATTGCGAAGCACGGCCGGAGGATACGCGAAGTCCGGCGGCGCGGGAGGGACGGGCGTGCCCCCCGCCGTGTATCCGCACGGTGCCCCGGCCGGCCCCTCGTGGCGTCCACGGCCCCGCCGGCTTCCGGCCGGGCCGGACCGTAGGCCGCTCGCGTGAGCCCTGGCGGCCGTCGCGCCCGTTCCCCCAGCCGCCGCGGGACTCGTCCGACTCAATCGGCCGTGCCGTGACCGGGTCCGCGGAGCCCGGCACCCGCTTCCGGGTGGGTGGAAAGGGCGGCGTCCCGGGCCGGGTTACAGGCTCCCGGTTCGTTCGGCCGCGTGTCAGGGCGGGGCGCACGCCCACATCACATGCGAAGCGGTCGGGAATGGCCGCTGGAGCATCCCGGCGGGACGGGGGGACTTCCCGCGGCCCGTCCCCGACCAGAGCCCGGCCGAGGCCTGCCGGCCCGGCGTTCCCTCGTCGCATGACGCCGCCGATCGTCGCAACACCGGGCGTGATCGGAGGGCGCCGGTCGCGCCACCGTGCCCGACCCGCCGCGTGCCGTCACCGCGGGTCCGCGTACCGGATCAGGTAGCGGTAGAGCTCGACGGTGTGGTACGCGCTCTTCCCCGCATGCCCCTTGGGCCTGTCTACCGGCTGCATATCCTCACCCACGACGCGCCGGCCATCCTCCTGGACCTCGTCGAACTCGCCGCCCTGCTGCCGGTCGACGAAGTGGTCGACGAAGAACTGGAAGGCCCGGTCGCGGACCTCGGCCGCGTCGGGGGTGGTCCGGACCTTGAGCCGCTCGGCGAGCGTGAGGGCGAGGATGCCCTCGGCCTGCTGCCACCAGTGCTTGTTCCCGCCCCACCCCCCAAACATCGTGCCCCCCGCGCGGAGGAAGCCGTTGCGGAACCCGCCGCGGCGGAAGTCGACGGGCCGCCCCTCGCCCCGCGCGAGCATGCTCGTCAGGATCCCCGCCGCCTTGGCCGCGTAAGTCGCGCCCCGGCCCGACTGCTTCGCCGCGGGCAGTTCCGACGCCCGCAGCAGGAACCACGCCGCCTGGAAGTTGTGCCCGACGACGCCGATGGTGTCGCCGTCCGCCTTCCGGTCGTCGGGCCACGCCGGCTTCCACTCGGCGTCGAAGTGCTCGACCAGGAAGCCCGTCTTGTCCGCGGCGTCAGCCATCCGGTCCGCCACCGCGTCGGCCAGCTCGGTGAGGTCGGCGGCGGCCGTGTCGCGCACCGCGGCCGCGAGGTCGCGGTGCCCGGCGTCGACGCCCGGGGCCGCCGCGACGCGCGCCGCGGCGGCGTGCAGCTCGAGGAGGAACGCCGTCCCGACGTAGACGGTCGAGTCGAAGTTCTTCGTCGCGTTCGGCCCCGGGGAGGCCGCCCCGGGGAGGCCGTAGCGCGAGAAGAACCCGGTCCGGCCCCTGCCCCGGTCCTTGAACCGGGCCCGGAAGGCGCGGTAGTACTCGTCGATCCGCCGGAGCCCGTCGGGCGTCGGGTCCACGGCGTAGAGCGCGACCAGGCCGCACAGCCCGTAGGCCTGCTCGTTGACCTTGAGGTCCGGATTCGCCTGCTCGGGCCACAACGCTTTCCGCGCGTCCTTGTCCCAGTGCCGCACGACCTCTTTCCCGCTGCCGTTGACGGCACCCCGGAAGTACGGGCCGACGCCGGCCTCATTCGCCGTCATTGTGCCGAGCAGGTAGTCCCGGAGGCCGAGGGCCCGCCCCTTGTACTTCGGGTCGATCTCGGAGGCGTGGGCGAGGGCGTAGAGCATCCGGCCGCTGGGGACGACGTGGCGGCGGTCGGTCAGCGGTTTCCCGTCGTGCCCCACGTCGGAGAAGTAGGACCCCGAGTCCTTGTGGTAGCTGGCGTCGAAGAAGTCGACCGAGTGACGGATGAGCTGCGTCAGACGGGCCTTGTCGCCGACCCCGACCCCCGCGCCGGGCTTGGGCTCTTGTGCGCGGGCAGCAGTCTGTTCACCCGGGAACGAGGTTACGAGCAGGACCAGGGCCAGGGCGGATTTTCTGGACGGTCGCACGTTGCCGACTCCGTGGGAGGATCGAGGGGAGCGGCCGCCGTCCCTCGTTGGCGTCCCCCGGAGCGTATCCGACGGGGCTGGTGACGACCACAGGGAACTGTTGTTCTTCACGACACGAGTGGCCCGTGGGCAGGACTCGGGACGCCGAGCTGGGGGTAGGCCGCCGAGCGGGCGGTCCCCTCTCGGTCGGGCGAGGCGATGAGCCGGGCGGCGACGACCGGGTTGACGCCCGGCCTCGCCGGCCGCCGTCGGGACCGGTCTGCGCGACCGGCCTCGGGCTGGTTCACGAGCCCTTCCTCGCCCTTGGCACCGGCCGGAGCGGGAGCTCGAGGTGGAATGTCGTCCCCCGCCCATCTTCACTCTCGAACCAGATCCGTCCGCCCTGCGCCTCCACCGCCCCCTTCGC
>DASPHQ010000631.1:0-5124 GCA_035629595.1 Urbifossiella sp.
CGTACTCGATCCCGTCCGACCACCCCACGATCTCCTCGAACACCTCCGGCAGGGCCAGGTATTCCTCCCGCGCCCGGTGGGCCAGCCCCGAGAGCCCGGCGACGAGCCCGAGCGCGCCGCCGACCCACAGCAGCTCCTCCCACGCCGGCAGGACGAACGCGGCGGCCAGCGCGGCGCTGATCCCGAGCGGCCAGAACAGCCGGTTCTGGGCCCGGTGGAGCATCCGCGACGGCATCGCCGCCAGCCACGCGACCCCGATCACCCCGCACCCGGCGGCCAGGTACACGGTGGCGAGATGGCCCGCCGGCACCGCCCCGATGATGAACAGCATGAGCCCGACGACCCCGGTCGGGCCGGGAGGGACGTGCCGGAGCCAGGCGAGCGGCGGGATGCGGAGGAGGAACATCAACGGACGACTCGGGCCGGTGGGACGGTGAGCATTGAATTACGGGGAGGCGGGCGGCCTCGCCGGGTGATTCGCCCGGCGCGGGTCGGAATTGCGCCGGCCGCCTGCCCACTTCCTGGCCGGGCTGTCCAGCGGATGAACGCCGCCGCCGCGCGGCCGCGTGGCCGTCCGCCCCGCGCCGGCGTCCCGACCGCTTGCCCGGAAGTGACACCGGGCCGTCACTCGCGGACCGGCACCGGGATTGCCTCACTGCCGACCGACACTTCCCCCCGCGTCTCATCGGGAGAACTCCTCATGCGCCGGCTCCTACTGGCCGCCCCGCTCCTCCTCCTTGCCCTCGCGGTCGAATCCCGGCCGGCCGGCGCCCGACCGCCGGCCAAGCCCGTCGAGGAGGCGTTCAACACCGCCGACGGCGTGCGCCTCAAGGGGCTGTTCCACCGCAGCCCGAACGGGGACAAGCAGGGCGACGCGGTGGTCGTGCTCCTCTACCCGCCCGGCCCCGACCGGGACATGCTCAAGGGAAACTGGGACGACCTCGTCGGCCGGCTCAACGGCGCCGGCTTCCACGTCTTCCGGTTCGACTGGCGCGGCCACGGCGGCAGCACCGACGTCGTGGACCCGCTCGGCGACAACACCCCGTTCACCGGGTTCTGGACCAACTCGATCACCGGCTGGTGGAACCAGCGCTACGTCCGCGGGTACAACCGCCGGCCGGTCAAGAACGAGCTGCGCGTCAAACCGGACATCAATCAGGCCCGGTATCTCCCGGTGTACGTCAACGACCTCGCGGCGGTGCGGCTCCACCTCGACCAGAAGAACGACCAAGGGGACGTGAACACCAGTTCGATCTACCTCGTCGGCGCCGGCGAGACGGCGGCGCTCGGGATGATGTGGCTGGCCGCCGAGTGGGCGCGGCCGGCGGTCGCGCCGCTGCTCCCGAACGGGCTCCAGTACATGAGCGTGCCGCAGTCCACGGTCTACGCCCCCAACCCGCCGGCCGGGGCGGACGTCGCCGGCGCCGTGTGGCTCAGCGCCGACCGCCCGCCCAGCGTCCCGGAGGGGGCGGTGCGGGCGTGGGCGCGGTCGGCGGCGAAGCTGCGCGACAACAACAAGATGCTGTTCCTCTACGGGGCCGACGACGCCGCGGCCGAGCGCGACGCGGAGTGGTTCTACCACAAGGTGCTGGTCGCCGACGGGAGCCGGGAGCAGCTCGCGGTCGAGCAGACGTTCCTGTACCCGGTGGCGAAGACGCGGCTGTCCGGGATGAACCTGCTCGGCCAGGCCGGCCGGCGGATCGACCCGCTCCCCGAGGTGACGGTGCTGGAGTACCTCGAGGCCCGACAGAAGGACCGGGTGTCGATGGTCCGTAAGATGCGGAACTACGTTACCCCGTACTACGTGGACGTGAACTACTACCTCGGCCTCCGGTGACGCCCCGCGCGGGCGTCCGGGCGAACGGTGGCCACGCACGGTGCCGCGAGGACGGCGTCGAGGTCGGCGGCGCGGACCGGCTTCGCCAGCAGCGGGGTGCGGGTGAGGCGGCGGAAGGCGGCGACGGAGTACGGTGCGAGGCCGGCCGACATCGCCACCCGGGCCAGCGCCGGGGCCACCGCCCCGAGACCGGCCAGCACCCGCGCCCCCTGCAACCCCGGGAGCTGAAGGTCCACCACCGCGGCGCGGAACTCGGCCGGCCGCTCCTCGCACATCCGCACCGCGGCCGCCGCGTCCTCGGCCACGCACACCCGCCAGCCGTGCTCCTCCAGCTCGCGCCGGAGGCGGTCGCGCTCCGCCGGGTCGGGGTCGATCAGCAACAGGCCCGGTGCCGCACTCATCGCGCCCCCTGGTGAATCGCGTGCCCCGTCGCCACCCCGCCCGCGGGCGGTAGTCCGGCGACCGCGGCGCCGCACAGACTCCCGGCCAGGCGGTACAGCCCCGCCTCGAACTCGGCCTGGTCCGCGACGCGGACCTGGACCACCTCGGGCGCGTCCGGCCCGACCCCGACCGTCAGCCCGCCGCGGGCGTTGACCGCCGCGACCGCCTCCTCGTCGTTCGCGCCGTCACCGGCGTACACGACCAGTGCCTCGGCGCCGGCCAGCCGCTCCACGGCGTCGCCCTTGGTCCACGAGCCGGCGAGCGCCACTTCGAGCGCACAGGTCACCTCGCGGACGCGGAGCGGCGGGCAGTCGGGGGCGAGCTCGGCCAGCGCGTCGCGGGCCTCCTCGACGAAGCACGCCGCCTTCAGCGGCGACAGCCGCCGGAAGTGGACCGACAGGCACCCCGGCTTCCGCTCCACCCACGCCCCGGGGAACCACTTCACGGGCACCGACAGCGCCGTCACCAGCGCGTCGGCGATGGCGTCGAAGGCACTCAGCATCGGGTCGACGACCTCCTCGTCGCCGAGGTGGAGGTGCATCCCCCCGGACCCGGCGTACCGGAGGCCGGGGAGGTCGACGAGCCCGCGGACGGAGTCCAGGCTCCGGCCGCTCACCACCCCGACCGTCACCCGCGGCAGCGCGGCGAGGCCGGCGAGCACGTCCCGCGTCGTCGGCGGAAGGGTCGCCAGTGCCGGGAGCGCGGCGATCGGGGCGAGTGTGCCGTCGTAGTCGAACAGGAGGGCGAGCGGGCGGCCGGCCCGGTAGGCGGCCGCGGCCGCCGTCGCCCAGTCGTGCGTCTTCATCCGCCGTCCCTTCACGCGGGGTAGGTGAGTAACGCGGCGTCGTCGGCCGGGACGTACACCCGCGGTGCCGCCACCCGCGCCGCGGCCGGGCGCGGGCCGTGGTCCACCAGCTTCGACGCCTCGCTCAGCATCGTCCCCGCCCACCGGTAGATGTTGTGGTCGGCCACCTGCGCCCGCATCCGCCGCATCCGCCGCTGCCGCTCCGCCGGCGGCATCGTCAGCGCCGCCAGCAGGCCCGCCGCCAGCCGGTCCACGTCGAACGGGTTGACCAGCACGGCGTCGGTCAGCTCGCGGGCGGCGCCTGTGAACTCCGACAGCACCAGCACCCCCTGCTCGTCGTCGCGGGCGGTCACGAACTCCTTCGCCACGAGGTTCGTGCCGTCGTGCAGCGAGCTGACCACGCACCCGGCGGCCGAGCGGTAGAGCGGGTAGATCAACTCCGGCCCGGCGTGCTCGTTGACGAACACCACCGGCCGCCAGGCGGGCGTGCCGTACCGCTCGTTGATGCCGGCGGCGAGGCCGTGAATCTCGTCGGTGAGGGCGCGGTACTCGGGGAGGTTCGTCCGGCTCGGAGCCCCGATCTGAACCAGGTGGAACCGGCCGGCCAGCCCGGGGTTGAGGTCGAGGAGGCGGGCCACGGCGCGGAGCCGCTCGGGAATCCCCTTCGTGTAGTCCACCCGGTCCACGCCGAGGAGCAGCAGCCGGTCGCCGAGGCCGTACCGCCGGCGAAGCGCCGCCACCGGCGCCTCCCAGTCGCCGGCGAGGTACTGGCCCGCGAAGTCGGGATCGACGCTGATCGGGAACGGCCGGACGCGGGTGGTGCGGTCGCCGCGGGTGACGCTGAACCCCTCCCGGCAGACGCGCGACTCGACGGTTCGGTCCACCGACTCCAGGAAGTTGTTGCAGTGGTACTGGGTGTGGAACCCGAGCAGGTCGTTGCCGAGCATGCCGTCGAGCAGCTCGGCGGCCCACGGGCAGACGCGGAACGTCTCCGGGTTCGGCCAGGGGATGTGCCAGAACTGCGCCACCACCAGGTCCGGCCGGGCGCGCTTCAGCAGCCGCGGCAGGAGGGCGAAGTGGTAGTCCTGCACGAATACGAGCGCCGGGCCGCCTCGCGCTTCCTCGAGGACGGCCGCGGCGAAGAGGTCGTTCACCTCTTGGTACGCGGCCCAGTGGGCGGGGTCGAACGTCGGGCGGTGGTACACCTGGTGGCACAGCGGCCACAGACTGCTGTTGGCGAACCCGTAGTAGTAGCCGTTCTCCTGCTCCGGGGTGAGCCAGACGCGGCGGAGGGTGTAGGTCGGGTCGTCCGGCGGCACGCGGACCCGGCCTCGGGCGTCGGCCGTGAGCCGGTCGGCGCTGCCGGAGCCGTGCGCCACCCACGTCCCGCCGCAGGCCCGCATCACCGGGTCGAGGGCGGTGGTCAGCCCGCCGGCGGGGCGCATCAACTCGACCGCCCCGTCGCGGAGGTTGTGGATGTACGGCTCGCGGTTGGCGACGACGATCAGCTTCGCCCCGCCCAGCCGGGTGCGGGCCGCGTCCTCGAGGCGGTCCTTGGTCCAGGCCACGCGGCCTCCGGGGTGCAGGAACGGGTGCGAGCCGTACTCCGGCGGCGGTCCGGGCATTCCAGTTGCGTTCACCCAATAGGCAACGGCCGTACCGGAGGCCGCGGACCAGCCGGCCGCGGCGGGGCTACTGTCCCGCAAGAACCCGCCCGCCCGGCGCAACCTGCTGCCCCGCCAGTCGGTTAAGATGAACCCGTGGGGGTCGGGCCGGGGCCGCCGGTTCGACCGCGTGTGCGGCCCGACTTGACCCGGAAGTGGACGCCGCGCCCGGAATCTGTTCAGGAGCCCGCGTGAGCATGCAGCCCCGCGTCTGGACCGGCATCGCCGCCCCGGTCGCCGCCGTCAGCGTACTCCTCCTGGTCGTCGCGGTCGGCACGGCGTGGTACGTCCGCGACATGCAGGCGAACACCGCCGCGATGCTCGCCGAGAACGTCACCAGCATGCGGGCCGCGCAGGAGCTGGAGCTGAGCGCCCGC
>DASPHQ010000632.1:0-3653 GCA_035629595.1 Urbifossiella sp.
CCGCCGGCGACGCCTGCAACGAGCTCACCCTGCCGGTCGTCGTCGCCACCCTGGCGCTCATCATCGTGCTGGCCCCGGTCGCCTTGACGCCGGGGGTGAGCGGGTTCCTGTTCAAGCCGCTCACGATGGCCGTGGCGTTCGCCATGCTCGCGTCGTTCGTCCTGTCGTGGACGTTCGTGCCGGCCCTCTGCTCGAAGATGCTCCGCGGCCACGGGCACGGCCACCACAACCACAACCCCGGCGACCACTCCCCGCCCGACCGGGCGCCGGGGGTGTTCGCCCGGGCCTACGCCCGGATCAACGCCGTCCTCGACGGCCTGGCCCGCGCGTACGGCGGGCTCCTCGACGTAGCGCTGCGGCACCGGGTGGTCGTACTGGTGGGGATCGGGGTGCTGTTCGCCGGGTCGCTCGGGCTGGCCCGGTTCATCGGCCAGGAGTTCTTCCCCGCCGTTGACGCCGGGCAGATCAGCCTCCAGGTCCGTGGCCCGTCGAACCTCCGGCTGGACGCGACCGAGCGGCGGGTCGCGGAGGTGGAGGCCGCGATCGCCGAGGTCATCCCGCCGCACGAGCTGGCGATGGTGGTGTCCGAGATCGGGCTGAACAACGACTGGTCGGCGGCGTACTCGCTCAACGCCGGGCAGCAGGACGCGGTGATCCGCCTGCAGCTGACACCCGAGCGGTCGGCCAGCGCCCAGGAGTACGCGGTCCGTCTCCGCCGGCGGCTCGCCGACGACCCCAAGTTCTCCGACCTGGAGTTCAGCTTCGACACCGGCGGGATGGTGTCGGCGGCCCTCAACTTCGGGGCGTCGTCCCCGATCGACATCCAGGTGATGGGCGGCAGCCCGGACGAGATGTTCGGCGTGGCCGCGAAGATCAAGACCCTGGTGCAGGACGTACCCGGGGCGGCCGACGTGCGGGTGCTCCAGCGCAACGACTCGCCGTACCTGGTGCTAGAGGTCAACCGCGAGCGTGCCGCGGCCGTCGGGCTCTCCGCCAAGGACGTGGTCATGCAGGTGGTGACGGCGATGAACAGCAGCATCGCGCTCACCCGCAACTTCTGGATCGACCCGAAGAGCGGCAACCAGTACTTCGTCGCCGTCCAGTACCCGGACAACCCGTACTTCCAGATCGAGGACCTGCAGAACGTGGTCGCCACCGGGACGAACCAGGGGAGCAAGACGCCGGTCCGGCTGAGCACCCTCATCACCATCCGGTCCACCACCCAGCCGGTCGAGTTCAACCACGACGGGCTGAAGCGGGTGGTGGACGTGCAGGTGAACACCGAGAACCGGGACATCGGGGGCGTCGCGGCCGACATCAGCAAGCGGCTGGAGGGGCTGGAGCTGCCGAAGGGGATGAAGGTGGAGCTGAAGGGCGAGTACGCCCGGATGAAGGAGTCGTTCGCCAGCCTCGGCGTCGGGCTGGGCCTGGCGTCGCTGCTGGTCTACCTCCTGATGGTGCCGCTGATGCGGTCGTTCGTGATGCCGCTGATCATCATGGCGACCGTCCCGCTCGGGCTGATCGGCGTCCTGGTGACGCTGTGGACGACCGGCACCACGCTGAACATCCAGTCCGAGATGGGGGTGATCTTCCTCGTCGGCATCATCGTCTCCCAGGGCGTTCTGCTGATGGACTTCGCCAACCAGCTCCGCAAGCAGGGACGGACTGTCCGCGAGGCGATCACGCAGTCGGCCGTCATCCGGTTCAAGCCGATCCTGATGACCTTCCTGGCGACGTTCCTCGACCTGCTGCCGATGGCGGTCGGGCTCGGCCGCGGGAGCGAGGCGCTGACGCCGCTGGCCCGGACGGTGGTGGGCGGGCTGGTGTCGGCCACCGCCCTGACGCTGTTCGTGGTGCCGATCCTCTACACCCTCCTGATCCGCGACAAGCACCACCACGACCATCCCGGCCACGGCCATCACCACGGCTAACGCCGTCGGAGGCGGAGACATGACCCCGACCGATTCGCCCCGCGGGACCGACCGCGTGAACTCCGACGTGCCGGGGTCCACTCCGGCCGATGCGGCCGGCCCCGTCGAGACGCACGGCCCCCGCGGGCACGCGCACCCGGCCCACCGGGTGTCCGGCCTCACCCGGCGCCGGCTGGTCACCGTACTCCTCGTGACCATCGGGCTGGGCGGGGCGCTGGCCGGCGGGGCGGTCCTCACCGGGTTCCTCCCCAACCCGGTCGTCGCCGGCGACCCGAAGGCCAGCGGGCACGGCGACCGGCCGGCCGCCGGGCCGCGGTCGGTGAAGGTCGTCCGCCCGAAGCGGGACCCGAGCTTCCGCATCACGACGCAGCAGTTCGCCACCGTCGAGCCGTACTACCTGGCGGGCCTGCGGACCCGCGTGTCCGGCGAGGTCCGGTACGTCGCCAAGAACATCGGCGAGCCGGTCCGGGCCGGCGAGGTATTGGTCGAGATCGACGTGCCGGACCTGCGGCAGGCGGTCGAGCTGAAGGCCGCGGTGATCGCCCAGCGGGAGCGCGAGGTGACCGCCGCCGAGGCGGACCTGAAGGTCGCCCGGTCGGCGGTCGAGGCGGCGAAGGTCGCCGTCCGGCAGAAGCAGGTGGACGTGACCCGCGCCCAGGACGTGCGGGCGGCCCGCAAGACCGACTTCGACCAGGTGGCGGAACTGTTCGCCCGGAACTCGGTGGTCAAGGCCCGGGTGGACTCGGTCGAGCTCGACTTCCACGCGGCCGAGAGGGCGGTCGAGGCGGCCGAGGCGGACGTCGAGCGGGTGAAGGTGGACGTGACGGGGAAGGCCGCGAGTGTGGAGAAGGCGGCGGCCGACGTGGAGCTGAAGCAGTCCCTCGTCGACGTCGCCCGGAAGGAGCGCGACGCGGCCGCCATCCAGCTCGGGTACACCCGCCTCCGCGCCCCGTTCGACGGGGTGATCGTGGCCCGCACCGCCGACCCCGGGAAGTACGTCTCCGGCGGGAGCGAGCCGCTCATGACCGTGGCCCGGACCGATCTGGTGACGGTGGTGATGAAGCTCCCGGACAACTCCGCCCCCTACGTGTCGGCCGGCACGCAGGCGCTGGTCGAGTTCACCCAGCTTCCCGGGGTGACGGCCCGCGGGGCGGTCACCCGGTTCAGCCCGTACATCGACCCGGTCGATCGGACGATGCGCGTCGAGGTCGACGTGTTCAACGGGTCGTCCGCCGAGTCCCGGGTGAACCGGACCAAGGCGGCGGTCGCACACGGCCTCGCCCCGCTCGTCCCGTTCGACCGGCTGGCCGGGCTCGCCGCCGGGGGGAGCCTGCCGCGGGAGGCCGGCTGGTTACCGGGCGACGCTCTCGTCCCCGACTGGGGGCCGGACGGCCGCTACACCCGGCTCGTCCCGGGGATGACGGCGACCGTCCGCCTCGACCTGGAGAACTTCGCCGACGCCTTCCTCCTCCCGTCCGGCGCCGTCTTCGGGCGGGCCGGGCAGTCCTACATCCTGGTCGTCGAGGACGGGGTCACGAAGGGCGTGCCGGTCGCGGTGCAGGTGAACGACGGGAAGCTCGTCAAGGTGGCCGCGGTGACCCCGGCCGGCGGCCGCCAGGTGACGCGGGAGTTGACCGGCCGCGAGGTCGTCGTCGCCGCCCGCCAGCTCGAGGTCGGTGAAGGCACCAGGGTCAACCCGGTGTTCGAGAGCTGGTGAGGGAT
>DASPHQ010000633.1:0-4570 GCA_035629595.1 Urbifossiella sp.
CGGCCGCACGTCCGCGCCCGCCGCCCCCGGCCTGCGGTCCGACCTCGACGCCCTCCAGGGGGCGTGGGAGTCCGTCGCCGGGCCGCGGCAGGCCCGCCTCCTCGTCGCCGGCCGGAAGTTCAGCTTCGAGTTCGTCGGCGGCGCCATCTACATCGGCACCCTCGACCTCGCCGACGGGCCGATCGCCGGCATGGACATGCACGTCGAGGAAGGCCCGCCCGACCACCGCGGCACGTCGCCGTGCATCTACCAGCTCGACGGCGGCGTCCTCCGCTGGTGCCCCGGCCGGCCCAACTCCGGGAAGCGGCCGTCGCGCTTCCCCGACGTCGACGACTCCCGCTACCTGTCGCTCGTGTTCCGGCGTGTCCGCGTGCCACGCCGCTAGCGGCGCTGCACGAGACCATTTTCCGCCCCACGAAAGGGACCGCTCCATGTCCAGTGCCGTCGCCGAACGCCCCGCCCGCGCCCCGGACACGCTCCGGGAGCCGGTGGAAACCGCCTACGAGTACCCCGGCATCCCCACCACGTGCGACGGGGCCGAGGCCGTCGTCCACGTGGAAATTCGGATCAGCCAGGCGGCGGGGGCGTACCCGATCACCAGCTCCACGACGATGGGCGGCGGGTTCAACGCCAGCGTCATGAACGGCGGCACGAACCTGTGGGGCGACACCCTCATGTTCTTCGAGCCGGAGAGCGAGCACAGCGCCGCCGCCGTGTGCGAGGGCTTCGCCGTCGCCGGCGGCCGCGTCACCAACTTCACCAGCGGCCAGGGGCTCGTGCTGATGAAGGAGGTGCTCTACACGATCAGCGGCAAGCGCCTCCCCGTGGTCATGAACATCGGCGCCCGCGCCCTGACGAGCCAGGGGCTGAACGTCCACGCCGGGCACGACGACGTGATGAGCGTGGCCGACGTGGGCTGGGGGATGCTGTTCGCCCGCAACGCCCAGGAGGCCGGCGACTTCTGCCTCATCAGCCGCCGGGTCGCGGAGGCCACGCAGACGCCGTTCTTCAACATCCAGGACGGGTTCCTCACCACCCACACCGTCGAGACGGTGCGGCTCATCGAGCCGGAGTTCATGAAGGAGTTCGTCGGCGACCCGAAGGAGCGCCTCACGAACATGATGGACACCGCGAACCCGATGATGTCGGGGGTGGTGCAGAACCAGGACTCGTACATGAAGGGGAAGATCGCCCAGCGGTGGTACTACGACCAGGTGCCGGACAAGCTGCAGGAGGCGTTCGACGAGTTCGCCCGCAAGACCGGCCGGCAGTACGGCATGATCGAGGCGCACCGGTGTGAGGACGCCGAATACGTGTTGGTGGGGATGGGGAGTTACATGGAGACGGCCAAAGTCACCATCGACTACCTGCGCGACGTGAAGAACGTGAAGGCGGGGTGCCTCACGGTGTTCGCGTTCCGGCCGTTCCCGGCGGTGGAGATCGTGAACGCGCTGAAGGGGTGCGCAGCGGTGACGGTGTTCGAGCGGCTGGACGACCCGCTGTCCACGACCGGGAACCACCTCACCCGCGAGATCAAGGCGGCGTACTACGACGCGGTGGTGGGGCAGAACGGCCACGAGCGGCTGACCGACCCGGCGCCGAAGATGTACCACGGGGCGGCGGGCCTCGGCAGCCGCGACGTGCGGCCCGGCGATATTATCGCCGCGTTCCACAACATGATGATGGACGGCCCGCACTTCTTCAGCGTGGGGATCGACCACAAGACGGCGCTGGTGCGGAAGGACGACCCGGACCTGCGGCCGAAGGGCGGGTTCTCGATGCGCGGCCACTCAGTCGGCGGGTTCGGCAGCGTGACGACGAACAAGATCATCGCCACGATCGCCGGCAACGTGTTCGGCAAGGACGTGCAGGCGTACCCGAAGTACGGCTCCGAGAAGAAGGGGCTGCCGACGACGTATTATCTCACCGTCGCGGACTCGCACATCTACATGCACAGCGAGCTGGAGAAGGTGGAGTTGCTGTGCATCAACGACCCGACGGCGATGCTGAGCCCGCTGACGCTGAAGGGGCTGGTGCCGGGCGGGGCGATCTTCATGCAGTCGCCGTACAGCGAGCCGGCCGACGTGTGGGCGCGCATCCCGCACGACAACAAGCACACCATCCGCGAGAAAAAGATCCGTGTGTTCTACTGCGACATGGTGCGGATCGCCCGCGAGGAGGCGAACGAGGCCGACCTGCAGATGCGCATGCAGGGGATCGTGCTGCTGGGGGCGTTCCTGAAGCTGACGCCGTACTCCCGCGAGGGCGTGATGACCGCCGCGCAGGTGGAGGCCGGGGTGGAGAAGGCGCTGCGCAAGTACTTCGGGAAGCGCGGCGAGCAGGTGATCAAGGACAACATGACGTGCATCAACCGCGGCCGCGACGAGACGCGCGAGATTCCGGCCGAGGTGATGTTCGCGCAGTAACCGATCGCCGCTTGCGGCGTTGCAGCGTCTACGCTGCAACGCCGCAAGCGGCAAAAACCAGCACACTCCCCACACCGAAAGATAACATCCCATGTCCACCGCCACCATTCCGGCGCCGTCGATGAACGCGCCGAGCGACAAGGACCCGTTCAACAACAACTGCTACGGCACCCTCACCGACCGCGAGTACAAGCCGGTCGCGCTCCGCTCCGCGCTCAACCTGCCGGTGCTGGACGTGACCGACTTCAACGACCGCATCATCCGCGGCTACGAGGAGGGCTACGGCGAGAAGGAGCTGCCGGCCGACCTCACGCTGGCGCGGTCGCTGATTCCCGCCGGCACCGCGTCGCTGCGCGACTTCAGCTACATCGCCCCGGAACTGCCGGAGTACAAGCCGGAGAACTGCACCGGCTGCATGGACTGTGTGACCGAGTGCCCGGACACGGCCATCCTCGGCAAGGTGCTCGGCGAGGACGAGTGGGAGCAGAAGCTCCAGACGATCCCCGAGGCCGACCGCGAGATGTTCAAGGCCCAGTGGGCGCGCACCAAGAAGTATTATGACAGCGGGAAGAAGAAGCAGGGCGTCGGCGGGATGTTCAACATCATCATCGACCCGTCGAAGTGCAAGGGCTGCGCCGAGTGCGTGACGGTGTGCGACGACGACGCGCTGAAGATGATCGCCAAGACCGACGACATCATGGTGAAGGCGCGCAAGAGCCACCGCTACTTCAAGGACATCGGCCCGAGCAACGAGAAGTTCATCAGCGGCAACCTCCTCATCGACATGATGCTGAAGGAGAAGACGCACATCTACACCGGCGGCGCCGGCTCCTGCGCCGGGTGCGGCGAGGGGACGGCGCTCCGCATGATGTGCGCCGCCACCGGCAGCAAGTACGGCGAGGACTGGGGCATCGTCGCGGCGACGGGGTGTAACACGGTGTACACGTCCACGTACCCGTACAACCCGTACATGGTGCCGTGGACGAACTCGCTGTTCGAGAACGCCCCGACGTACGCCATCGGGGTGCGCATGAAGTGGGACCAGAAGGGCTGGGGCCACAAGCCGCTGTGGGTGGTGGGCGGCGACGGGGCCATGTTCGACATCGGCTTCCAGTCGCTGTCGCGCATGTTCGCCAGCGGCATGCCCATCAAGGTGTTCGTGCTGGACACGCAGGTGTACTCGAACACCGGCGGGCAGGCGAGCACCGCCAGCTTCACCGGCCAGAACACGAAGATGAGCGTCCACGGCAACGTGTTCGGCGGCAAGCAGGAGCGGCGCAAGGAGATCGCGCAGATCGCCATGATGCACCCGCGCACCTACGTGGCGCAGACGACGTGCGCGCACATCAACCACTTCTACAAGGCGGTGCTGGGGGCGCTGGAGTTCGACGGGCCGGCGATCGTGTGCTGCTACACGACGTGCCAGCCGGAGCACGGGGTGGCGGACAACATGGCCGGCGAGCAGGCCCGGCTGGCGGTGGACACGCGGGCGTTCCCGCTGATCATCTACGACCCCCGGAAGGGCGACACGATCAAGAGCCGCATGTCGCTGGACGGGAACCCGAACAAGAACGGCGACTGGTACGTCCACCCGAAGACGAATCAGGAGGTGACGTTCGTGGACTTCGCGCGGAGCGAGGGGCGGTTCGTGAAGCACTTCGACAAGGACGGCAACCCGTCGCCGACGATGCTCGCCGCCAAGCAGGACCGGCTGGAGAACTGGCACGTGCTGCAAGACCTGGCCGGCGTCCGCGGCGGCAAACCTGCCGCGAAATCACCCACACCAACCCGAAGCGCCAGCGAGGGAGTTGCGGCCAAGGTTAAGAGCCAAGCCAACGGCAACGGCAAATCCAACGGCCACGCGGCCAAGCAAAACGGCGATTTCGCCGTCGGCACGCCGATCAAATACAACGACGGCAGCGGCTGGATCGGCGGCATCGTCACTTCCATCGAGCCGGCTGTGCTGAAGCTCGACGACAATACCATCATCGAGACCACCTACGACGTGCTCGCGGCGGGCGCGGCGGAAGGAATTATTGTTCGCGCCTAGAAGCACGAAGTTTCTCAAGAACCGGAGGCCGGGTCATGCACGCGGTAGACGGCGATCTGCTCATTGGTGGCGAACGGCTGAAGCACGTCCATGT
>DASPHQ010000634.1:0-7774 GCA_035629595.1 Urbifossiella sp.
CACGGTCGTCTCCGCGACCGCGCCGCCGGGCGCGCTGTAGTCGGGGGCCGGGGCCGGCGCCTCCTCGGTGACGTTACGGCGAAGGTGCGCCGCGACGCAGCCGTAGCAGGCGCCGCCGGGTGCGAAGCGGTGGACCCAGCCGCCGATGCCGCCGCTCAGGACTTCGCCGAGCGTCCACGGCTTACCCGCGGTTCGCATCAGGGCGTCGAACGCGAACTTCGCCGGCTCGTTGTCCACCGCGCACACACCCACGTCGCACCCTTCCGCGAAGCCCCGGAAGAGATCGCTTCGCGTCGGGTCGGTGAGGTCGGCGACGACCGCGTCCACGATCACGTCCGGCCGGCGATCGCGAACCCACTCGGCGGCCAGCTCGGCCTTCAACCGGCCGACGGCCGCGGGCGGGAACAGGTGGCGGTAGACGTTGTGCGGCTTGTAGGTGTCCGGCTCGACGAGCGTGACGCGCGTCACCCGCGGGTCGCGCGCCACGAGGTCGAGCACGACGATGCCGCCGCTGCCGGCGCCGACCTGGAAGACGTGCATAGTGGACAGTGGCCAGTGATCAGTGGACAGAACTGGCGGGGTCCGGTCTGGCCACTGTCCACTGGCCACTGACCACTACTTCGCTTCCGGCAGCGGCCACTCGCCCGTCTCGTGCCACACCTCGTAGCACGCCAGCCACCGCCACGCCGCCTGCACCGCGAACACGCAGGTGAACTGCGCCGGATCCCAGCGGCTCGCGGCCCGGGTGCTCCCCTGCCGCCACAGGCACATCGTCTGACCTTCCAGCAGGTGCGGGCAGTGTTTCAGCGGCGTCAGCACCCGCGTCTCGGGAGGGACCGTCGGGTAGCTCGACAGGAGCCGCGTTTCCAGCCGGTAGACGTTGTGACACGGCTTCAACTGGTAGCTCAACACGAGCGCGCCGCCGACCCGGTTCAGCGTGATGCCGAAGCCCGGGTCGCGGCCGCGGTTGTACGCCTCCACCGCCGGCACCTCGACCGTCAGCAGGCGGCGCTTGCCGAACTCGGTGTCGAGCAGCCCCATAGTGCTCAGTTGTCAGTTCTCAGTTGTCAGTCAGACCGGACACCCGGCCCGATGCCGGTTCGACTGACAACTGACGACTGAGAACTGACAACGCCCTCAGTAGTGGCACGGGACGGACTTGATGGCGGCGATGACCTCCTCGTCGGGCACCTCCTCGGCGGTGCCGGTGTAGGTGGTCTGGCGGTCCATCAGCAGCGACAGGCCGCGGTCGGCGTTGCCCCGCAGGGCGGTGACCAGTTGACGGCGCTCGACCTCGTTCAGCGGACGGAAGTCCATGGGAGTTGCCTCCTGACACGGGCGACGACGGGAACAGGGACGACGATTCGGTGCGAACCATCGTGCGGGCGGCGCGGAGGGGCGCGCCGTGATTCGGTGTCAGCCGCGGGCGGCCAGCTCGGCCAGGATGCGGTACACGCCCTCGTCCGGGGCGGAGGCGCCGGGGTCCACCTGAAAGGCCGACTCCCCCGCCTCGTACACGTACCGCGCCTCGGGGCCGTCCAGCACTACCCGGACGCACTGCTCGGGCTCGGCCAGCCCCACGACCACCGCCAGGGCCGGCCCGTACTTCCCTTCGACCACCTCGAACTTCACCCGGCCCTGCTGCCGGGCCAGTCGGTCGAGCCTCGCCGCGTGCGCCTCGAACTGCGGCCACACCGGGCGGAGGTCGCGGGCCAGGTCGGGGCCGATCACCAGTTCCAGCGCCGCGTCCTGATACTTCGCCGCGTCCGTCGCCAGCGTGTACCAGCTGAAGCGGAGGCCGCCGAGGCATTGTGTGTTCGGGGTCGGGTGGCACCCGACCGGGGTTCCGTCCGCTGCTGGTTCAGCATCCGCCGTGCCGATGGCGAACACGCCCTCGCCGCCGCGCAGCTGCCGCACCCACTCGCGGTCGCCCTTGTAGTCGCCGCGGCTCGGGTGCCGCAGACTTCCCGGGTGGGTGTGAACCACGCCGAGCAGGGCGAGCCGCCGGTCCTTCTGCCGCACCGCCCGGCTCGCGACCGCCTGCGCCGCGCTGTTGAACCGCACGTGCGCCTCGCCGGCGTCGCGGTCGGTGCCGGCGGGGAGGGTGGCGAGGACGGTCGCGGTGTCGGGGCCGCGCACGCCGAGCAGCACCCAGCCGATCTCCTCGCCGCCGCGGTCGGTCTCCCGGTGGGCGGCGTACTCGCCGAACAGGGTGCGGTTCACCTCGTCGGTCAGGATCACCTTCGCCAGCGGCTCGTAGGTCGTCGGGGCGGCCGGCGGGGCGGGCGCGCCGCCCGGGTGGGGCGGGTCCGCGGTCAGGTCGCGGGCCTTGCGGATCAGGTCGCGCAGCAGCGGGGTCCAGCGGATGCGCGGTCTCCGGTTGTCATGCTCGTCGGGGCCCCCGGGCGGGAGTGGGGCCGGGTTGTCGGGAGGGGCGGTCGGAAGAGGCCGGTCCTGGCTTCGGGATCGGTCGTTCGCGTTGCCGTCGCCACCACCACTATAACCGCGCCAACCGCGAACTCAAGTGGGTCCGCGCAGCGGCTTGCGCGGAACGTGTGGGAGAACGAAAAAGCCCACCCGGTGCACCGGGTGGGCTTCGCCCCGCGAAGGGGGCACTACTTCTTTTTAGCCGCGTAGATCGAGACGATGTCGAAGTTCGCCTCCTCGGTCCCGCCGGGGGGCACGTCGAAGTCCTTGCCGCCGACGTCGGAGTACCAGTCGGACGGGATCGGGTCCACCTTGCCACCCTTCTTCACGACCACGGGGCCGCCCTTGTCCGGGCTGCCGACCTCCGGGTCGTAGAACGCGGCCGGGTCGTCGCGCTTCGTCTGGATGCGGACCTTGTGCGTGCCGACCACGGCGCCGGTGGTGCCGTCGTCCACCAGCAGCGAGTAGCGGCCGTTGGCGTCGGTGAGCCCGCTCGACCCGCGGCCGGGGTTGGCGTTGTCCTTGCCGCCGACCGGCTGGAACGACACCACGGCGCCCTTGTACGGCTGGCCGTCCACCTTCACGTAGCCGGACACGCGGACGTACTTCGGCCCGTCGCCGCCGCATCCGGCCGCGGCGACGAGGGCCGCAGCCAGGGCGAACGGGGGAACCACGCGGGAGCGGGTCATGGGATGTTCACCTCGCGGCCGGCCATCGTCGCGGCGTTCCCGAGCAGCGCCATGTCCACGCTGGTGGTGATCGTCCGCACCGACCCGTCGGCCATGCAGAAGTTGATCACGTTCGTGTGGTTGCTGCTGAAGTTCCGCTTGCACATCTGGTCGGCGTACATCGTCGTCGGCGTGTAGCACCCGCTGCCGGCGGTGCCGTTCCCGTAGCGGTTCATCAGGTGGAAGCTCTGCGGCCCGATGCTCGACTGGTTGTACGAGGCGTAGGTGTACGCCCAGAACGTCGACCGGCGGGGCACGTCGCTGAACGTCATCTCGCCGACCAGGAGGGTGTTGCTCGTCCCGTCGGTGACCGACGCCATCCGCTCCGGGCCGCCCATCTGGGCCGTCACGCCGCCGGACGCCCCGCCGGTCTGGTTGGGGACGCCGTTGAAGGCGGCGCCGGTGCCGTGGAGCACCCCGGCGTAGGCGCGGTCGAACCGGCTGCTCGGCCAGTTCCCCGGCTCGAACGTGTCCCAGCAGCCGTGCGACACCGCGTACTGAACCTTCCCGGACACCGCCCGGTAGCTGCCGTGCGCCCACTGGTTCGTGGTGTCCGGGCCGCTCGCCGGCGGGTTCGACTTCCCGACCAGCGTGTCCGACGGGCACTCGTAGTTCGCCACCCGGACGTTCCCGACCGCGTTGTAGTTGGCGGTGACGTGGTTGTGCAGCAGTTGGTTGTACCGGTTGTAGAGCGACTGCTGCTCCATGAACGGCAGGGCTTCGATGGCCCAGTTGGTGTAGCACGGCGTGCCGTTGTCGCCGGTCTGCATCCCGCCGGGCGGGAACGTCCCCCGGGTGTCGTGGTGGGCATGCAGCGCGATGCCGATCTGCTTCAGGTTGTTACTGCACTTGGCGCGGGCGGCGGCCTCGCGGACCTTCTGGACGGCCGGCAGGAGGAGCCCGATGAGGATGGCGATGATGGCGATGACGACCAACAGCTCGATCAGCGTGAATCCGCGGCGCGGACCCGACCGAACGGACATGACAGCCCCTCGTGGAGAAAGGATCAGGGCAATCGTCGAACGCGGTCACTACCCGGTTAAGGGGGTGAGGCTTATCCTCGTGATGGGCGACCGCGAGCTACCGGGTTGCGAGTCCCGGCGGGAGGCGGACGGGTGAAATGAACCGCCCGCCTCCCATCTGCTCCTCATATATACCTCCCGGGTATGAGTGACGCCACCACAAATCTGCGACCGCTCGTCCTTCCTCTGCCTAACGGCGGGGAGCTGGCGGGTGACTACCTGCCGCGCCAGAGCGGCCCGGCCGACTTCGCCGTGCTGTGGGTTCATGGCTTCGGCAGCCACCGCGGCGGCGAGAAGGCCGCGGCCGTGCGCGACGAGTGCGCCCGCCGCGGCTGGGCCTTCGCCGCGTTCGACTTCCGTGCCCACGGCGCCTCGCCGGGCGCCGTCCACGAGCTGACCGCCAGCGGCCTGCTCGCCGACCTGGACGCGGCGGCGCTCTTCCTCGCCGGCAAGGGGCACACGCGGCTCGGCCTCGTCGGGTCGAGCATGGGCGGGTTCGCGGCGGCGTGGTGGGCGCTCGACAACCCGAACTCGGTCCTCGGCTGCGTACTGCTGGCGCCGGCGTTCGGGTTCGTTCCGAGCCGGTGGGACCGGCTGACGAAGGCCGAGCGCGAGGACTGGAAGCGGACTGGCCGGCTGCGCATCAAGAACCGGTGGATCGACACCGAGATCGGCTACGCCCTGGTCGAGGAGCGCGACCGCTTCCGCCCCGCCGACCTGGCCGCCCGGTGGCGGGCGCCGGCGCTCGTGTTCCACGGCGTCGCCGACGACACCGTGCCGTATGCCGGCAGCCTCGACTTCCTGCGCGACGCGGCGGGGTCGGCGGTGGAGGTGCGGTTGTTCAAAGACGGCGACCACCGCCTGACCGCGTACAAGGACGAGATCGCCGCCGAGGCCGGGCGGTTCTTCGCGCGATTGATGTAACTCAAGAAGCCCACCCGCCGCGGCGGGTGGGCTTTCGGCCCTGATCCTGTGGAGCGAATACCGTGAACGCTTGTCGCGCCCTGTTCGCGCTTCTCCTCGCGGCCGTCGTGCTCGCCCCGGCCCCGACGCCGGCGCAGCCGAAGGCCGAGCCGCCCGCCCCGCCGACGGCGCTGACCGACTACGTGGGCCGCGAGGACAAGTCGTTCGCGTGGAAGCTCGCCGACAAGAGCGTCAGCGACGCCGGCACCGTCTACACGATCGACCTGGTGTCGCAGACGTGGCACGACATCAAGTGGGAGCACAAGCTACAGGTGTTCGTGCCGGCGGGGACGACGCCGCAGAAGACGATGATGCTGTGGAACCAGGGGGGCCGCCCCGGCCCCACGTCGGCGCTGCTCGGCCTGGAGTTGGCGAAGCGTGTCGGGGCGCCGGTGGCGTTCCTGTTCGGCGTGCCGAACCAGCCGCTGTTCGAGGGCAAGACCGAGGACGCGCTGATCGCCGAGACGTTCGTCCGCTACCTCGACACGAAGGACGCCAGCTGGCCGCTGCTGTTCCCGATGGTGAAGTCGGTGATCCGGGCGATGGACGCGCTGCAGGCGTTCGCGCGGGAGCACCTGGGCGTCGAGCTGGCCGGGTTCGTGGTGACCGGAGCGAGCAAGCGCGGGTGGACGAGCTGGCTGACGGCCGCGACCGGCGACCCGCGTGTGAAGGCGATCGCCCCGCTGGTGATCGACACGCTGAACTTCCCGGTGCAGACGCGGAACCAGGTGGCGGCGTTCGGCCGGCCGAGCGAGATGGTGCGGGACTACACGAACCGCGGCCTGATCCCGATCCCCAACACGCCGGAGGCCACGCAACTGTGGCAGATGGTGGACCCGTGGGTGTACCGCAGTCGGGTGCGGGTGCCGAAGCTGATCATCAACGGCACGAACGACCCGTACTGGCCGCTCGACGCGCTGAACACGTACTGGGACGACCTGCAGGGCGAGAAGTACCTGCTCTACGTCCCGAACGCCGGCCACGACCTGCGCGAGACGGACAAGGACGGCAAGAAGGAGCTGCTGCCGCAGCGGGCGGTGAACGCCCTGTCGGCGTTCACGAAGGCGCAGGTGTTCGGCAAGGCGATGCCGAAGCTGACGTGGAAGTACACGCCGACGGAGCAGGGCGTTCACGTCTCGGCCGCGGTTGAGGGGACGGTAAAATCCCAGCGTGCCTGGTTTGCCTACAACGACACGCGCGATTTCCGCAAGGCACGGTGGGCCGAGCAGGTGACGCAGAAAACCGAAGGCGGCGCACGGGTCGAAATCTCCGGGCCGGTGTCAACGGGAATGGGGTTTTCCTCGCCCTCCAAGGGTCTCAGGGCCGTGTACCTTGAGACGGAGTTCGAGGTCGATGGCGTGCCGTGTCCGTTGACGACACAGCTCCGCATCCTGGACGCGAAGAAGTGAGTTGGGATTTCGCGCGGGAGCTCGCGCGGTGGGGGTCGCCCGGCTCGGGGCTTGAGCCCGGAGGGCGTCGGCGTGTAGCCCGGGGTGCAACCCCGGGCGGCGTCGGCAGTGATCCAGGGTGTGATGCGGATCGAACTCCGCCGGACGCCCGCCCGGGGTTGCACCCCGGGCTACACGCCGCCGCCCCTCCGGGGCTAAGAACGCCCACACTCGCGCAGGCCCGCGCCTACTGCGCCCACGTCGCCCGGTCGCACTACGAGAACTTCACCGTCGTGTCGGCGCTGCTGCCGCGGCGGCTCGTGCGGCACTTCCACGCCGTCTACGCCTACTGCCGCTGGTCCGACGACCTCGCCGACGAGACTACCGGCGGTCAGGTCGCGCTCGACCTCCTCGCGTGGTGGCGCGGCGAACTCCTGACGTGCTACCGCGGCACACCCACGCACCCCGTCATGGTCGCGCTCCGCGAGACGATCCGCCGCTTCGACATCCCGCCCGAACCGTTCCTCGACCTGCTGTCGGCGTTCGAGCAGGACCAGACCGTGAAGCGGTACGACACCTTCGCCCAGCTGCGCGACTACTGCCGCCGCTCCGCCGACCCCGTCGGCCGGCTGGTGCTGTACCTGTTCGGCTGCTTCAGCCCCGAGCGGGCGGCGCTGTCCGACGAGGTGTGTACCGGCCTCCAGCTCGCCAACTTCTGGCAGGACGTAGATCGCGACTTCGCCATCGGTCGCGTGTACCTGCCGGCCGAGGATCGTGTACGCTTCGGGTACGCGGACGAGGAGTTGGAAGCGAAGCGGTGTACGCCGGCGTTCCGCGAGTTGATGCGCTTCGAGGTCGAGCGCGCCCGCGGCACCTTCGACCGTGGGGCGAAGCTGCTGCCGCTGCTGCCGCGGGAGGCGCGGGTGGATGTCGATCTGTTCATCGCCGGCGGTCGGGCGATCCTGCGGGCGGTCGAGCGGCAGGGGTACGACGTGTGGGCGCGCCGCCCCGAGGTGGGGAAGGGCGAGAAGCTGCAACTGCTGCTGGGTGCGGCGTGGCGGTGGTGGGTGGGGTGAGTGGTTTTCGTCGCTTGCGGCTTCGCGCTGCCCAGCGCGAAGCCGCAAGCGGCGGAACCAGAAACCTCAGTCCTTCTTCAGCGAGTTGAACACGAGCCCCGTTAGCAGCTTCGGGTAGAAGTACGTGGACTTCTGCGGCATCTTCTCGCGGTTGCCGGCGATCTCTTCGA
>DASPHQ010000635.1:0-7262 GCA_035629595.1 Urbifossiella sp.
GGGAAGTACCGCCGGCTGGGCAAGGACCACGAGGTCGACCCGGACAACAGCGAGTCGATGATCTACGCCGCCATGATCCACCGGATGCTCCGACGCTTATACCCGGCCGCCTAGTTTCAAGACGCTTTGTAAGATCACGCATCTCACAATGGCGGCAGCTCCGGCAGGTCGGCCAGCACGCTGCGCTTCGTCGGCAGGGTGAAGCGGTACGGGTCGCCCTTCGTGCCGCGGCCGCGGCGGTGCGCCAGCCCGTCCCGCACCGCCCGGTGGAGCCAGCCGTACAACTGCTGCTGCGACGGCCCCGGCCGGTCCTCCGGCCACGACGACAGCAGGTCGGCCGCGGTCGCACCCGACGGCCGGTCGGCCAACACCCGACACACCTCCGCCCAGTTCTCCCGGAAGCGGGCGTCGGCGCCGTCGGCCACCACCCGGAACTCCGGCGTCCCCACCACCCACTCGTACACCACCGCCTCCGCGGCCGACGGGTGCCGCGACCGCACCGTCAGTCGGCGGCGGTTGGCGTCCGATGCGAGCCGACCGCACCCGCCCAGCTCGGCGATCACGTCCACGAACCCGAGCAGGGCGCCGCTGCCGCGGGCGGTGCTTCCCGCCTCGGCCTCCTTCCGCCGCGGGTGGTGGAGGACGAGCACGGCCGTGCCCCCGGCCGCGAGGCGCTGGAGCGGGCGCAGGAACGACAGAATCGTTCCGGCGTGGCTGTCGCTCGCCCCCGGCAGGAAGTGGGTGAGCGAGTCCACGACGAACAGGTCGAGCGGCGCCACGGCCCGGTCGGCCTCGGCGGCGGCGATCAGGGCGTCCCAGTCGGCGGGCGACGGCCTCGCCTGGAAGAAGGGGCGCACCACCCACCGGGCGCTGCGGCCGCCGGGGATGACGGCCCGCCGCTCCTCCCAGTGGGTCTTCGCTTCTTCGGTCACGATCACGCTGTGGGCGGTGGCGGTGTCGCGCCCGAGGAAGGGGCGGCCGGCGTCGAGGGCGTCGAGGAGGCCGGCGAGAAGGGTGGTCTTGCCGGACTTCCAGGTGCTGGTGAGGAGGGTGATGTCGCCGCGGGCGAGGAGGCCGTTCCACACCCACTGCACGGGCGACGGGGCGGCGGGGTCGGTGCCGTCCAGCGGGACGGGGGCGTAGGTGAAGTGCGACATGATGGGGGTCTCCCGAACGGGCGTCGATGCGACGCGGTGACATGTTTCCGCGACCCGGTGGGGGGGGCGGCGGAAACAATAATCCCCGTCGAAGTGGGTTCGGGGGAGGTCAGTTGCGGGCGATTGGCACGGGGGCTGCATTAGAGGAGGTGGGCGGGGCGTGAGAGTGTGGATCGAATGGGCGACGATCCACACCCGCGCCCCGCCTCTTTTCATTTTCGCAGCTACACTTCCTGCGAATTCCCCACGAAAACTAGCAGTATCAAGCCGCAGACGTAAAAGAACGTCGGGGCACGTTCGTCTAGTCGTGGGTGCCGTGGCCGGCGTGTTGAGCAGCACACCGCCGAGAGTTGAGAAGCACGCTGCCGATTTCGATTCGAGTGCGTGTCACGAACAGTGGGTTCGCGCGAGACACTTCGGTCGTGCGGCGGTATGCTGGCGGCACCTTGCACCGGGAGCCGTCATGGTTCGACCACTCGTTCGGGCCGTCGCAATCGCTGCGGCCGTGACCGCCTGGCTGGCCGCTGCCGATGTCCACTCGCAGCCGGCCGGTGCGACCGCGCCGCCGACGCCGTACCGCGCCGTGCTCGACGGCCTGAAGGCGCGCTGCATCGGCCCCGCGAACACGGGCGGCCGCGTCACCGACGTGGCGGTCGTGGAGAGTAGCCCGGACACGTTCTACGTCGCCAGCGCCGGCGGCGGCGTGTGGAAGACCACCGACGGCGGCGAGACGTTCGCCCCCATTTTCGACGCCCAGCCGACGCAGTGCATCGGGGCGGTGGCGGTGTGTCAGGGGAAGCCGGAGGTGGTGTACGTCGGCACCGGTGAGGGGAACCCGCGGAACAGCGTGTCGTGGGGGAAGGGTGTGTTCCGCAGCGCCGACGGCGGCAAGACGTGGAAGGCGTGCGGCCTGGAGAACACGCACCACATCGGCCGCGTCGTCGTCCACCCGACCGACCCGGACACGGCCTACGTGGCGGCGGTCGGTCACTTCTGGGGGCCGAATCCCGAGCGCGGCCTGTTCAAGACGACCGACGGCGGCAAGACGTGGGCGCACAGCCTGAGCATCGACGAGAACACCGGCGTGGTGGACGTGGCGCTCGACCCGGCCGACCCGAACACGCTGTACGCGGCAGGGTGGGGCGTGCGCCGCGACGCGTTCAGCGGCCCGAACCCGGCGAAGCAGACGAACGGGAAGGGCGGCCTGTTCAAGTCGCAGGACGGCGGCAAGACGTGGGACCAGATGACCGGCGGCCTCCCCGAGCGGGCCTACGGCCGGTGCGGCATCGCGGTGTCGCGGAAGGACTCGAACGTGCTGTACGCCGTGGTTCAGACGGACAAGACGAAGGCGCTCACGAACACGGGCCAGGTCGCAGAGGCGGGCGGCGCGGCGGACAACGGCGGCGTCTTCAAGTCGGCCGACAAGGGGAAGACGTGGGCGGTGGTGAACCAGCTCGTGCCGCGGCCGTTCTACTACGGCCAGGTGCGCGTCGATCCCGAAGACCCCGAGCGGGCTTACGTGCTCGGCGTGTCGCTGTTCGTCTCGACCAACGGCGGCAAGGCGTTCAACGCGGTCGTGTCGCCCAGTATCCACACCGACCTGCACGCCCTGTGGGTGAACCCCAAGGACACCAAGCACCTGATCCTCGGCAGCGACAGCGGGCTGCTCGTGTCGAAGGACCAGGGGAAGACCTGGGCGATGAAGCGCGGCCTCGTGATCGGCCAGTTCTACGGCGTTGCGGTGGACTACCGCACGCCGTACCGCGTCTACGGCGGCCTTCAGGACAGCGGCACCTGGGGCGGGCCGGTGAGCACGTCGTTCGCGGACGGGGTGACGGTAGCCGACTGGAAGCGGATCGGCGGCGCGGCCGACGGCTTCCAGGTGGCGGTGGACCGCGACGACCCGGACACGATTTACCACGAAATCCTGTTCGGCGGCCTGAACCGCACCAACCTGAAGGCGCCGAAGGGGGACGCGACGAAGAAGATCCGCCCCGGCCCGCCGACGAACCCGCCGATGCCGGGCCAGCCGCCGCAGCCGGCGGCGCCGAACCGGTTCAACTGGAACGCCCCGTTCATCCTTTCGCCGCACGACACGAAGGTGCTCTACTTCGCCAGCCAGTACGTGTGGCGGTCGTCGAACCGCGGCGACACGTGGACGAAGCTGAGCCCGGACCTGAGCCGGGTGAAGGGCGGCGCGGTGAACGGCCGGACGGTGCTGTCGCTGGCCGAGTCGCCGGTAAAGGGGTTGATCCTGTGGGCCGGCACCGACGACGGCAACATCTGGGTGAGCCGTCAGACCCGCGGTCAGTGGACGGAGGTCGGCAAGAACCTGGAAGACGTGCCGGCCGATCGAGCGATCTCCAAGATCGAGTGCGATCACAAGGACGCCGCGACCGCCTACGTGGCGATCGACCGCCACCGCAGCGACGACATGAAGCCGTACATCTTCAAGACGACGGACTACGGCGAGTCGTGGGAGCCGATCGTGAAGGGGCTGCCGAACGGCGCCGTCGTCGGCGTGGTGCGGCAGTCGTCGAAGAACCCGAAGCTGCTGTTCGCGGGTACGGAGATGGGCCTGTACACGTCGCCGGACGGTGGCGAGACGTGGCACCACCTCAACCGGACGGGCCTGCCGCCCGGCGTCCGCGTGGACGACCTGGTGATTCACCCGCGCGAGCGCGAGCTGGTGATCGGCACGCACGGCCGCGGCGTGTGGGTGATGGACATTGCCCCGCTGGAGCAGTTGACCGAGGAGGTGCTGTCGGCCCCGGCGCACCTGTTCGAGGTAAAGCCGTCGGTGGCGGTGAAGGTGGTGCCGCGGCCGGCACCGGCGAAGGGGGCGGAGCCGGTCGGCAAGGCGTTCGCCGCGGCGAACCCGCCACCCGGCGTGCCGGTGACGTTCTACCTCGGCAAGGGGGTTCCGAAGGCGGAGGTCGTACTGACGGACAAGGCCGGGAAATCGATCGCCTCGAAGGCGTTCGACACGCCCGCAGTCGGCATCTACACCGCGGCGTTGGTCGCGCCGCCGGGCGAGTACACGGTGACGCTCAAGGCCGGGGCGGCGACGAAGACCGGCAAGGCGGTCGTGACCAAGGAAGGCGAGATGCCGGCGGACGATCAGTAGAATGCGGTTGAACCCGCGAAGCCCGGGGACGGCCGTCCCCGGGCTTGTTCGTTGACGTTGCCCACCCCCCGCGTCTGCGGTAGCCTCACCATACGCCCCCGTCCCGGAGTTCCCCGATGACCCCGCCGGCCCGGCTGATCGCCGCCGCGTTCGCGTTCCTGCTCGCCGTCGCCGCCGTCGCCGTCCCGCCCGACCAGATCGACGGTCCGACCGCGGCTCCCGCGAAGGGCTCGGCCGAGGAGGCGCTGCAGCCGGTGCAGATCGAGAAGGGGTTGAAGGTGGGCGTGTGGGCCGCCGAGCCGCTGCTGGCGAACCCGGTGGCGTTCACGTTCGACGAGCAGGGTCGGGCTTACGTCGCCGAGTCCAACCGGTTGCACAAGGGGGTGCCGGACACGCGCAACCACATGCACTGGCTCGATGATGACCTCGCCAACCGCAGCACGGCCGACCTGCTGGCGATGTTCAAGAAGCACAAGTACGGCGGGTTCGAGAAGTATTCCGACCAGCTGCGCGTGGTGTGGGACGCGAGCGGGAAGGGCCGCGCCGACAAGAGCAACGTCTTTTCGGGCGGCTACAACCGGCCGCAGGACGGCCTCGCCGCCGGCGTGCTGGCCCGCCGCGGCAGCGTCTACCTCGCCTGCATCCCCGACCTGTACCGCCTCAAGGACACGACGGGCGCCAACGCCGCGGACGTGAAGGAGAGCCTGCTCACCGGCTTCGGTCCGACGCTGCAGTTCATCGGCCACGACCTCCACGGGCTGCGGATGGGGCCGGACGGCCGGCTGTACTTCAGCATCGGCGACCGCGGGTTTAGCGTAAAGACGAAGGAAGGGACGCAGCTGAACTACCCGAACACGGGGGCGGTGCTCCGCTGCGAGCCGGACGGGACAAAGCTGGAGGTCGTCCACTACGGACTCCGCAACCCGCAGGAGATCGCGTTCGACGACCTCGGCAATCTGTTCACGTTCGACAATAACTCGGACAGCGGCGACCGCGCCAGGTGGGTGGCGATCACGGAGGGCGGCGACAGCGGCTGGCGCGGCGGCTACCAGTACGGCACGCTGTACCACCCGCCGGGCACGCCTCAGGGGAACCGTGGCCCGTGGAACGGCGAGAAGATTTGGCACGTCCCGGGGCCGGGCGGCGAGCCGCCGGCGTACGTGCTGCCGCCGCTGCTCCACTTCGGCAACGGCCCCGCCGGCCTGACCCACTACCCAGGCGTCGGCCTGAACGACAAGTACCGCGACCACTTCTTCGCCTGCGACTTCCGGGCGGACACCAGCAGCCGCATCTGGGCGGTGGCCGTGACGCCGAAGGGCGCCAGCTACGAGGTGAAGCCGCAGGACAAGGCGTTCGTCGCCGGGGCGGTGCCGACCGACTGCGAGTTCGGGCCGGACGGTGCGTTCTACTGGTCCGACTGGACCGGCGGCTGGAACCCGCCGAACAAGGGCCGCATTTACCGCGTCACCGACCCCGAGGCGATGAAGAACCCGGCCGTCGCCGAGGCGAAGGCGCTCATCGCCGGCGGCATCGAGAAGCGGCCGACGCCCGAACTGCTGAAGCTACTCGGCCACCCGCACCAGCAGGTCCGCACCGAGGCCGGGATCGAACTCGGCGGCCGCGGCATGGACCCGGTGGTGACGAAGGCGCTCGCGGCCGTGGTCGCGGGGTCGAAGGACCGGCTGGCGCGTGTTCACGCCGTCTGGGCGCTCGGGATCGCCGGGCGGAAGCGACCGCACGACCACGCCTCACTCAGCGGGCTGGTGTCCGACACGGACGCGGAGGTCCGCGCACAAGTGTTCCGCACGCTCGGCACGTTCGCTCACCTGCCGAACGACCTCACCGCCGTACTCGTCCGCGGCACCACCGACGCCGAACCGCGCGTCCGCTCCTTCGCCGCCGCCGCGTTTGCGAAGCTCGACCGCCCCATCATGGTCGTCACGCCCGGCTCGGACGCCGCGCGGATCGTACCGCTGCTCGAGGTGCTGAAGGCGAATGCCGACGCCGACGCGTACCTCCGTCACGCGGCCGTCGTGGGGCTCGCAGGTGTGACCGCCGACGCTCGGGAGTTGAAGGCGAGCTGGACGGCGGTGCGCGACCGCTACAACGTGCCGGCCGTGCGGCTCGGCGTGGTGCTCGCCCTCCGCCGGCACCGTGGCGGCGAACTTGCCGACTTCCTGAGCGATGCCGACCCGAGGGTCGCCACCGAGTCCGCCCGCGGCGTCTACGACGAGCGCGTCGCCGCGGCGCTCCCGGCTCTGGCGGCGCTCGCTGACCGCGGCGCTCCCGACCCGGTGGCGTACCGTGCGCTGGCCGCGAACTACGTGCTCGGCACGCCGGAGGCGGTGGGCCGCGTCGCCCGCTTCGCGGCCCGGTCCGCCGAGCCCGAGCACCAGCGCGTGTTCGCCCTGAAGCTCCTCGCCGACTGGGCCAGCCCGCCGCGCCGCGACCCGATCACCGGCCTCACACACGACCTGCCGCGGCGCGAAGCCGCGCCCGTCGCCGCGGCACTGCGACCGGTGCTGGCGGGCGTCTTCGCCGGCTCCGACGCGGTCCGCGCCGAGGCCACCCGGTTGACGGCGAAGCTCGGCATCACCGAGGTCGGCCCGCTCCTCACCGCCGTCGTCCGCGACGAGAAGGCGTCGCCCGCCGACCGCGCGGACGCGCTCGCGGCCCTCGTCTCGGTCAAGGCGGCGAACCTGCCCGAGATGACCGCCTACGCGCTGGTGGCGCCGGAGCCGCGACTCCGCGCCGCCGGCCTGACCGCGAAGGCGAAGGCCGACCCCGCCGGCGTTCTGCGCGACGTGCCCGGCCTCCTCCGCGACGCGAAGGCGAGCGTGGCCGAGAAGCAGGCGGCGCTGGCGATTCTCGGCCGGGCCGGCGAGTCCGCCGGGGGCGACAAGCTCCTCGCCGAGCAGCTGTCGAACGCCACCGCGGGGAACGTGCAGGGGGACATTCTCCTCGACGTGCTGGAGGCG
>DASPHQ010000636.1:0-3033 GCA_035629595.1 Urbifossiella sp.
GACGGGGAACGGACACCGCCGACGTGGGCGCGGGCTGAAGCCCGCGGCTACCGGCCCCGAGCCAAAACCCGAGCCGGCCCAAACCCGATTCCCCCGCAAGAACCGGGGCGCGACCGCCGCGCCACCCCGGTACACTTCCCGCACCACCCCGGAGCCCGCCCGTGACCGACGACGACCGCTGGGCCGCCCTCCTCCGCCGCGACCCCGCCGCCGACTGGGCGTTCGTTTATTCTGTGCGCACGACCGGCGTCTACTGCCGGCCGAGTTGCCCCGCCCGCCGGCCGAACCGCGCCAACGTCCGCTTCCACGCAGGCCCCGCCGACGCCGAGCGCGCCGGCTTCCGCGCCTGCCTGCGCTGCGGCCCCGCCGCCGGCCACCGCGCCGCCGTCGCCGAGGCGTGCCGCCTCATCGCCGCCGCCGACGATCCGCCCGACCTCGCCGCGCTGGCCGACGCCGCCGGCCTCAGCCGGTTCCACTTCCACCGCGTGTTCAAGCAGCTCGTCGGCGTCACCCCGAAGGCGTATGCGGCCGCCGAGCGCGGCCGGCGGGCGCGCGAGCAACTCGCGGCCGGCGCCACCGTCACCGCGGCCGCAGCCGGGTTCGGCTCCGCGAGCCGGTTCTACGCCGCGGCGCCGGGACAGCTCGGCATGGCGCCGTCGGCGTACCGCGCCGGCGGTCGCGGCGAGGCGATCCGCTTCGCCGTCGGCGCCTCGTCGCTCGGCTCGGTGCTGGTCGCGGCGACGGACGTGGGCGTGTGCGCCGTCTTCCTCGGCGACGACCCCGACACGCTGGCCGCGGAGTTGCGGAGGCGCTTCCCGAAGGCCGACGTGCAACCCGCGGACGCGGCGTTCGACGCCTGGGTGTCGAAGGTGGTGGCGCTGGTGGAGGCGCCGGCGGCGGCGTTCGGCCTGCCGCTGGACCTGCGCGGCACGGCGTTCCAGGTGCGCGTGTGGGAGGCGCTGCGCCGCATCCCCGCGGGCACCACCACGACCTACGCGAAGCTCGCCGAGCAGCTCGGCCAACCGACCGCGGCGCGGGCGGTGGCGCGGGCGTGCGCCACGAACCACGTGTCGGTGGCGGTGCCGTGTCACCGCGTGGTCGGCGCCACGGGCGCGCTGACCGGCTACCGCTGGGGCGTCGAGCGCAAGGCGGAACTGTTGAAGCGCGAAGGCGCCGGGTGAGCCTATTTCTTCGGGTCGAGTTCCCGCTGCGCCGCGGCCCGCACCTCGTCCCGCAGCTTCGCCCACTCCTCGGGCGGAATGTTGGGCTTCAGCTCGAAATCCATTCCCAGTACCCAGGCGAGTTCGTATGCCGCGAGGCTCCGCACCTCGATCTGCTCACTCACATAGCAGAGGGCGTGCCTCCGATACACGTCTCCGAAGCGCTCCTGGTCGTCCAGAAACCCCACCATCAGACGGACGAACTCGATCCGGTCGGCCGGGCGGGACCGCCAGCGGCTTATTGGCCCGGCAGGGCCGAACAGCAAGCTCCCCCGCTGCTCGACCGCCGAGCGCCTTGCCGTCGCGGCCAGCGCTGTCCACACCCGCGGGTCGTCGGACAGGAAGGCCAGCTGTGCGACTGACACGGTCGGGTAGGGATCCAGACGGCCCGGATCCTCCGAGCGGACGGGCAGGGCCTCGACTTCGGCCAGTATCAGGTTGTCGAATCGCTTCGTGTCCAGCGTCTTCAGTGCGAGCAGGGCAGGCCGGCGGTGAGCGGGGGCCGCGTGCGTGGCGGCGGCCGCGAACAAGTCGCACTTCACCGGCGCCGGCACCGCGGACCGGGCCAGTGCTGCGGCCACCTCCGCGCTCTCGAAAGGCGTCCGCTGGGCCAGAACGGTACGGTACAGGTCCGGGAGGCGGTGAGGGTACTTCGCGGCGATCGCGCGGAGCGGAACGGAGTTGATTGAATCCGACATGACGTGGGCGACCAGGTACTCCTCCTCGCCGGCAGCCCGGGCCTTCGCCAGCCACGCTTCCGCCGCCGCCCGCGTGACCGCGTGGCCGTGAACCCGGTCGAGTCCCAAGTCCCTCGGCAGGTCCGCCGGCTCACGCTCCAACCGCTCCGTGGCGAACCCTTCGATCAGGTCACTGACGACGTGCTTGACGCGCAGGTGCGCGACGTAATCGACGGATAAATATCGCCCGGACAACCGGGCGCGGGTGAGGCGGTCGTCGTCGAGGGCGGCGATGAGGGCTGGGACGGCGTCGAACCCCCGGTCGGCGAGGAGCCAGAACGGGTCGTCGGGCGCGGGCGCCGAGGACATGAGCCCCAGATGCTTGTCGACCAGAGCATGGACCAACGCTTCCGCGGTGCCCGCCTTCGCCGTCCCGGGCACCAGGGCGAGGTCGAGCGACCGCATCAGGGCGCGGGTTTCCGGCGTGTCTCGCGTCGGGTCGCGGCGGACGAGCGTCTTGAGCGCCGCGACGGCCCGGCGGCGGTCGGCCGTCGGGTGGGCGAGTTGCTTCTCCCAGTAGTCCCAGGCGAGGGCGAACAGCTGCTGCCGGACGTCGAACCTCTCTTCCGCGGCCCGGTATCGCGCCAAGAAGTGGCCGGCGAGGGCGTCCCAGCCGCGGGACTGGCATTGGGCGACGAGGGCGAGACGTTCGTTCCCCGGCAGAAACGCGTCACGGGTGGCAGCGACGTTGGGGGGTACCTCCCGCGGGCGGGCGGGCAGGATGACCTCCCTCTCGGCCGTCGCCAGGAGGAGTCGGAACGACGTGGGTGTAGTGCCGGCTCCGAGTTCGAACCCCACGACAGGCCATTGCCCGAACTCGGAGACCCGGACGAACCGGGCGGACACCGGCGGGAGCGGCAGCCCGAGCGCCCGATACTCCGCCAGAACCCCGGCAGGGGTCGACAGGTCCGGTACGACCTCGACCGGCTCGACCGCGACCTCGACCGGTGCGGCCGCGGCCGGCGCGGGCGCGTCGGGCACCGGGGGCGGTGCCGGCTGGCCCGCACAGCCGGCGAGCAGCAGGAGAATCAGCGACCGATTCACGCGCGGCCTGGGCATGGCGCCTCCGGCGGACG
>DASPHQ010000637.1:0-5210 GCA_035629595.1 Urbifossiella sp.
CAGCGGGTGGGCCTCGGGTGGTAGGATCATGGGTAGCCGTCCGCGGGCGATGGCCGGGGGTCGTCAGCAACCCCATGCTACCCCGCGGACGGCTTTAGAATCGGCACCAGTCAAGCGAAGGCGACCTCGTAGAACTCGGCAGGCAGTGAGCCCACAAGGGGCACCACCGACAACACGTCGGTGCTGGGCATTGCACACCTCGTTGCGGTCAGCGTTCCCGCCCGCAGACGGGACAAGTCCTGTGCGCCGAGCACCACCGGAGCCGGCACTCGGGACAGGACCACGACGCCTTGCGCCTTCCGCAGTGATGGCAGTTCAACGCGGAGGGAAGGCGGCGCTCCTCTTCGGGACGGCCGGCGGCGCGCACAGGTGGCGGGTCCCTCATGGAGGGCCTCCTCTGCTCAAGGTCGTGGAGTGAGAAAAATGTGGTCGATAGGTTGCCAAAACGCTCTGACCGTGCGTACTTATTAGCAGAGAACAGTGTGGAGGGGATGGAGCACCAGCTCCTCCACATGAAGACGACCGTCACGTCCGACCAAGCGGGTAGCTCACACTCCCTCAGAAGCTCGGCCAAGACACAAGACCTTCGGGTAGACGCCCGGATTCCGTCCCGAGCTAGCGCTCGCAGACCAGCGAGAGCTCGACCCGCGCCGGCACGTCCGTGGCGACGATGCGGCACCGGTCCTCGTCCGTTAGCCGCCGGACGTACCTGACGGTCACGAACGGGTAGCGCGCCAAGGAGTGGCTGATGCGGACCAGCTTCTTCCCGGCGTCGACGATGTCCTTGTCGATGGTGTTCGGGTCCAGGTGACCGACCGCGCGGGCCACGTCGCTCAACCGCTTCTCACGCACGTCCAGGGTGATGTCCAAGCTGTACGTCTGGGTCCGGGGCTTGAACCCAGCGGACTTCAGGGCGGCGATGGCCTCGGCCCACTTCGCCACCTTCTCCTTCGCGGTCTCCTCGGCCTTCAGCAGCCGCTCGGTCGTCGCCTTCACCGCGTCTGAGTGGTAGGTCAGGTTGCGGCGGGCGTTGTCCTTCTCCTCGTCGGCCCACTGCCGGGTGCGGGCCTCCATCAGCCGGCGGACGGAGGCGGGCAGGGTCACGGTGGTGTCCACGGGCGGGTCTCCAGTGTGGGGGAAACGAAGAAGGGGAGGCAAAGCACCTCCCCCGTGTAGAGTTGTCGCGCGCTACGCGGTCGTGGCGAACTGCACCAAGTTGTCGATGACGATGCACTTCATCCGGGCCAGCTCGCCTGTGAGCAGGGAGGCGGTCCGGTACGAGCCGGCCCGGGTCGGGTAGAGGTCGCGGTTGTGGTCGAGAAGCTCGTAGGCCGAGTTCAAGGCGTACCAGCCGTTCTTCTCGCCCGTGTGGCCCTTCCCCTCCGTCCAGAGGCGCCGGCACTCGCGCCGCTTCCGCATCGCCCGCTCGACGACGACCTCGGCGAGTTTGGCTTCCGGGTTGAACCGCGGGTTCTCTCGGGGGTCCGGGGCGACCACGTCGGCCACCAACCGGTCGAACGCCTCGTCGGTCAGGCGGGTGCCCATCAGCACGCGGTACTGGCGGGCGACCACCTCGAACTTCTGGACCACGCCGGCGAACAGCTCCTCCGCGGCCTCCACGAGCTTCGACTTCGCGTCGTGCTTGTGCGGGATGGTCCGCCACCGCCGGGCCTCGCCCTCGGCCGACCGCTCGGCCATGCCCAGGGTGTTTGCGCAGACGATGCGGATGGCCGTGTGGCCCAGCATCACCCCGCGGCGACCGTCGTGGTTGGCCATGACCGTCGCGTAGGGGAGGATGCCGCCGTCCCGGGCGAACACCTCCTGCACGTCGGGGCCGAACTTGTCCATGTTCCACCGGATGAGCAGCCACGCATCCGCACCGTCGCGGAGCACGCCGCCCGTCTCGATGGCCGCGACCTTCGCGTCGACGAGGGGCTTCAGCACCTCGAACGCCTGGGTGTTGGTGACGATTTCGTAGGCCCCGCCGACCGGCCCCAGCACCTTCTTGGTGTCGGGCCTCCAAACGTAGAAGGCGCCCTTGCCCTGGACGTAGACCTTGTCGCTGTCGGTCACCGTCGGGTCGACTGGCGTGTAGTATGGCAGTTTTTCCAGGGGGTACTCGAAGTGGCGGGCCATGAGGCCCGAAAAATCAAACTGCTCCTCGCCCTCGATGGGCACGCCCTCGCGGTGCCAGGGCGTCTCGTTCTTGGCGTAGAAGACGTTGGCCACGCCGTCTCGGAACTCAAGCTCTGCCGCCATGATGCTCTCCTGCTGAGGGTTGTGGGTTTGGTGAGACAGCCGATTCGGGCGAGGGTTCACGGTTCGAGGGTCAGACGGTGTGGAGGGTGAGCCGGGGCCGGTCAGCATCTACGACGAACCCGGACGTGTCCGTCTTCGCCGTCCCCTTCGCGGACAGGCCGACGACAACGCCAGCCGGGTCCATGAAGCGGAGGTCGGTCTCGTCCCCGTCGATGACCGGGGCGCCGAGGAAGCGGGTGGGGAACTCCCGGGAGCGGAACACGACGGCGACGTTCCCTCCGGCGTCGAGTACGTCCCGGCACTGGAGGTCGTTGTCCTCGGACCGACTGAAGGTCAGGTGGTAGTTCCGCGGGAGGTCGCCGCCGAGGAACCGCAGCATCCGCGAGACGTGCTTCGTGTAGTCGTAGAACTGGACGGCCGGGAACCGCCAGAACAGGTCCGGAAGCACCCGCTCCCAGAGCACGTCGCTCGTCAGGTTCAGGCGGACAGCGACCCTGAGTCCGCCCGCATCGGCCCGGCGGACGAGGACGCCGAGCTCGTGCAGGAGCTGGGCCTTGAACCAGCCCCGGTGCTCGCGGAGGGCGACCGACTTGGCGATGCGGCAGGCCGCAATCGTGTGGTCCAGGCGGGCGTGGCCCTGGCGGTACAGGCACCCGGCCCGACACGCCGGGGACGACGACGAGCAGAGCTGGAAGCCCGACTCCTTCGCCGGCGCCAGCGCCAGCCCCCACGTCTGGAAGGGCGTGCCGGCGGCGTTCGACTTGCGCAGCTTCGGGTTCGTGTTCCCGCTGCCGAGCAGCTTCCGGAGGACGTAGGTCGCACCCCGCCAGACCTCGGGGACGGTCGGGATGTCCGGGAGGCGCACCGCGAGCGGGTCGGGGCGGCGCGCCGACTGGTCGAACTTCGGGCGGACCTGGACCGACACCCGGACGCTGCCCCCGGGCTGGACCGACGCGCGGACCGTGGTAGACTGCGACATGCTCTCTCCTGCTAACTCAGGAAGGGCAAGGGCCGGGCGAGAGTTGCCACTCTCGTCCGGCCCGTCTTGCTGGGAGACTTGGTCTCGTCAGTGCGCGCACGCACGCGCAGACCGCGGGTTGCCGCGGTTTCGACCTGGGGAGGCGGGGGACAGAGGTTGAGCAGGGAAGCGGGCTGGGCCGGGCAAAATGCTCCGACCGGGTCGCGGTCCAACGCGCGAGCCGGGGCGTTCGATGGTACGCTTCACCACCGTCGGCCGATGGCGCGACGAGCGGCGCCGGCTCACCTAGCAAGGCCCGGCCGATGAGAACTGGCGACCGTCGCCCGGACGAACACGAGAGCGGTTGTGGACGGGGTCAAAACGCGAACGACCCGGGATTTCACTCCCGGGTCGGCGCGTCTCGTGTTGTCGTCGGTCGCGGTCTACAACTCGCCCGCCTTGACCGCCGCGGCGTGCCGGTCGGCCCGGTCGCGGCTCAACTGGGCCGCGGTCGCCTTCACCTGCTCAGGCCGGCCGAACGCCGAGCCCATCGACGGCCGCGCCTTCTCCGGCCCGGACCCCTGAGCTACGCGGGGTAACCCGACGTTCATGGCGAACGCCCACGACGCCACGAACGGCTTCGCTTCACCCCGCCGGTCGCCGTCGTCCATCCCGACCAGTTCCGACAACGCCGCCTCACTCCCGACGACGTTCCACGCCGACACGTCCGCGTCACTGCCGTGGGGGGCGCCGTCGTGGTAGACGACGGCACCGTAGTCGGCCGCGGCGCGTGCCAGCAGCTCCGCGAACTCGTGCTCGTCGGCGCCCGTCCGCCGGTTGAACCGGCCGTCGGAGTTCCCGCCCCGTTCCGCCGGCCACGCATCCAGCCCGCGGTACTGGCAGAACTGGCGGAACTTGCGGCGGGACAGCGAATCCGGCTTCACCACGACGATGACGCCGTGCCCGCCCGTGCGGGTGGTGTGCTCGGTGCCGTCGGCGTCCGTCTCGGTCTCCGTGTGCGTCAGCCGACACACCATCGACCCCCCGCCCCGTCGCTCACGCAGGGCACGGCGTTGCCGCACGTCACGCGCGAACCGCTCGTCATGGCCTTCCACGGCGTTCCTCCCAGTGGTGAACCGCACGGCCGGGCTTGGGACCGGCCGACGCATTAGACGGGTGGGCGAACCCGTCCCCTCTGCGGGTGCGGCTAGCCCTTGACGGCCCCGTCGGCGGGGGTGCCGTTGTCGGACGGCACCGGCACGACGGACCGGCCGCGCCGGCGGACCGGTTCCGGCACCTCGGCCGGCGGGGTGATGCGTAGGATGTCGCAGACGGCGTTGTGCGCCTCCTCCTTCGTGGTGTTCTCCGGCTTGACGGTGTTCCGGGTGGTGTGCTCGGTGCCGTCCTCGTCCGTCTCCTTGCCCAGCTCGGTGAGGGTCGCCCCGCCGATGCGGACGGCCTCCGCGACGGCCTCCCGGGAGACGCCGACGGCCCCGACCCCCGGCTTGATGCCGTAGGTGACGCCGTCCGGCGTCTTGATGGTGCGGGTGGTGGTGACGCGGTTCCGGTCCGCGAACAGCTTGCTCCAGGCCCCCATGATTTCCCCCGTGCGTAGTTCGTCCGTCCCCGCGTCGGTCCGGGCCGCGACGTGCGACCCGCGAACCCTCTGCGGGGCAACCCGCCGGGCCGCGTCCGCACTAGGCTGGACCGGTGACCCCGGGGGGTGTCGGCCTGTCGGCCGTTGCCGCCGGGCATGTCGCCCGGGGCACCCCTGTACGATTCCTGGGGGAGGGGGAGGGACCCGCGTCCTGGGCGGACGGGGGTTTTTCTGTTCCAGCCTTCGTCCGGGCGCGCTCGCACCGCTCGCGCGGGGCCTTCAGTCGAAGTGGGCGGTGAAAAACGAAAAGGCCGTCTCAGCTAAACCCTGCATGCTGAGACCACTGAAATGACGCGACCCGGACCAAACGGCCCGGGTCGAGCGAGTTTCGATTCC
>DASPHQ010000638.1:0-2658 GCA_035629595.1 Urbifossiella sp.
GACGAACGGGTTGTACGGCTTCCGCTGCCGGTTCGACGGCGACGACCTGGTGCTGGTGGCCGGGGGTGGGGAGACGCGATTCCGGCGGGCACGGTGAGGCCGCGTGGGCGGAGGGCCGTTTGTTCGGCGACGGAGACCACCGCAGGGGGACGCGTGACCGTCAGCAATGGCGACCTCGAAAACTTGATCCGCTTCCGGTGCGAGGGCTGCGGCAACCTGCTCGGGGCCGACCCGGCCATGCGGGTGGTGATCTGCGCCCGGTGCCGACTGGACAACCCGGTCCCGAGCCCGGCGGCGGCCGCCGAGTCGCGGTCCCACCCCGTCCGGGTCGTGTCGGCCGACCTGCCGTGGGGCGCGGCGCCCGTGCCGGTCCGTGTGGTGGGGGCCGACTTGCCCTGGCGGGCGGTGCCGGTGCTCGGGCTCAAGTTGGCCGTGGCCGCGGCGCCGGTCGTGGCGCTGGTCGGGCTCGTGGCGTTCGCGGTCGCGTCCCTGATCCGATTGTTGCCGTAGGGGGCCGGTGATGTCGCGGGCGGGCAACAAGACGTGGTCGCTCGACCCGGCGGAGGTCTACCAGTTCGGGACCGGCTGCCGGTCGAGCACCCGGCAGCGGGCCAGCCTGCCGCGGGCGCTCGACGTGTCCGGCGGTGGCCTGCGGCTGGTGCATCACCCGAGCGGGGTCGAGGTATCGGGCGAGATCCCGGCCGGGAATTATTCCAAGGCCCGGCTCAAGGAGCTGCGGGCGGAGTTGCACACCCGGCTGTTCGCGGAACTGGAGCAGCGCGTCGCCCGGCACCTGCGGGTGCCCGGCCGGTGAACGCGGTCGCGCCGAACCCGAGGCAGACCGGCGGGGCACGAATGGTTTCTGGGACTTCAAGCTCACATGGCCCCGACGGCTACCGAGCGGGGGCGTTCGACCGCGGGGCGGAGGATCCGGGCGCGATGGAGACTCTCGACGCCATTCTCGCCTTTCTGGACGACATCGGGATTCCGGCGCGTGAAGGGCCGGTCCCGGCCGACTCGGTCCTTCCCGGCATCCGCCTCGTGAGCGGCACCCTCGTCTACGACCGGGCCGCCCTGCGCTGGCCCGGCGACCTGCTTCACGAGGCCGGGCACATCGCGGTGACGCCGGCGGCTCTGCGGCCGGTGCTGAGCGACGCGCTCGAGGTGCCCGTCGAGGCGCCGCACGCGGGTGAGGTGGAGGCGACGGCGTGGGCGTACGCCGCGACGGTCCAACTGCGGCTGCCGCCGGCAGTGCTGTTCCACGACGGCGGCTACCGGGGCCACTCGGCGGGCCTCATCATGTCGTTCGGCTGCGGCGTCTACCCCGGCGCGTTCGGGCTGGCGCAGGCCGGCATGACCCTCCTCTCCGCGGACGCCCGGCTCGCGGGCGTGCCCCCGTACCCCCACATGACGCGCTGGCTTCGCGAGTGATGGAACGGTGTGCCACTACCGGAGGGCGGCTATGAAGCTGGTCACGGTCGAGTCGTCGATGCTCCTGGCGGTCGGGTACGACGCCACCGCCAAGGAACTGGAGGCGGTCTTCTCCAGCGGGGCGGTGTGGCGGTACAAGGGAGTTCCCCGGAAGGTGTACCGGGAGCTCCTCGCCGCGGAGTCGAAGGGGAGCTACATGCGAGAGTGCGTCATCGGCGTGTACGCCGACTACCGGGTGCGCCGGCGGTAGGTCGGTAAGGTCGCGCCGTTCGCCGGGCGTGAGACCGTGTCGTTGGCCTTGACGCCGCCCGCCGGGCCGACCACCCTATCGGGCATGGCGGACTTCCGCACCCACATCACCGTTTCGAGCATCCTCGGCGCCGGCGTCGGGGCGGCGGCCGTGGAGCCGTTCGGGTTCCCCGTCGAAACCGCCGTCCTCGCCGCGGCGCTCACCGCCGTCGGCGGGATGCTGCCGGACCTCGACAGCGACAGCGGCGTCCCCGTCCGCGAGCTGTTCGCGCTCGCCGCCGTGATGATCCCGCTGGTGATGCTCCCGCGGCTCGTCCAGATGGGCCTCTCCCGCGAGGGCGTGCTGGCGTGCCTGCTGTTCGGCTACGTCCTCATCCGCTACTGGCTCCGTGCCGTGTTCAAGCGGCTGACCGTCCACCGCGGCATGTTCCACAGCATCCCAGCGATGCTCGTCGCCGGCCTGATGGTCTACCTCGGCTACCACTCCGACCACCGGCCGACGCGCATCCTGCTCGGCTTCGGCGTCATGGCCGGGTTCCTGTCCCACCTCGTGCTCGACGAACTGTACTCGGTGGACCTGCGCGGGTTGCGGGTGAAGTTGAACAAGTACGCCGGCAGCGCGGTGAAGCTGTTCTCGCCGTCGATGCCGGGCACCGCGACGTGCTACGCCGTGCTCGGGGCGCTGTTGTACCTCACGTACCTCGACTTCACGCGGGTGCAGGCGTCGTCGAACGGTACAGGGGGGTAGGCGAGCCGCCCGCGTTGCCCCGCCCCCGCGGCGCTGGTAAGGTGGGGGTGACCACCGACGTTCTCCCCAACCGACGGCCCCGGGAATGCCCACCTCCTTCGACGCCTCCGGGATCGGGCAGTTCGTGGTGCGGCTCAACCTGGCGTCCGACGCCCAGGTCCGCGAGCTGCTCGGCGAACTCGGCGACCCCGTCGCCCCGGGCGAGGACATGATCCGCCTCATGGAGCGGA
>DASPHQ010000639.1:0-4320 GCA_035629595.1 Urbifossiella sp.
AGCGGCGAGAAGATCACGGGTGCGATCGCGCCGCGGTCGCGCAGCCCCACGACGATCTCCGACAGGTAGCGCGGTGCCCCTTCGGGGTTGTTCAGGTTGTGGGCCGCCACCAGCGCCCGCACCGCCGGCCGCGTCGCCTCCGCGGGGAGTGACAGCGGGGCGTCACACCCCGGCTTCCACGCCTCACGCTCGGAGCAGTTCGGGTTGTGGAACGGGTCCGCGAGCCGGCCGTAGGCCCGCTTCAGCGACAGCAGTTCCGAGGGGAGGAAGTCCGGCCGGCCGGCACAGGTTTGCTTCACCTCGGCGCCCGCGACGAGGGCACACCGCAAACCCCGGCCGCGGAGGCGGAGAGAGAAATCGACGTCCCAGAGCGAGTGCGGGTAGCGGCGGGCGTCGAAGCCGCCGAGGTGCTCGAAGGTGTCGCGGCGCGTCAGGAGGCACCGGCCGGACACGGCCGACACGTTGCGCGTCACCTCGGCGTAGAAGTAGTAGCTGATCCGGTCCGGCGGCAGACCCGCGAAAGCCGGCGCGGGGGCGATGCCGTCGCGCATCCCCGTCACGAGCCCGGCGTCGAGCACGCCCCCGTCCGCCGCCACGACCCGCCCGCCGACCGCGCCGACGCCCGGAACCTGAAGGTTGGCGACGAGCCGCGACAGCCAGCGCGGGTCGGTCGGCTCGCAGCCGGCTTCGAGGAACAACAGCAGCTCCTCGGATCGGCCCGCGGCCATGCGATTCAACCGCTCGGCCGGCGGGTCGCGGTCGATGACGAGGTAGTCGGTGCAACCGCGGTACGCGGTGGTCTGGCGCAGGCTCCTCACCGTGCGCCGGGCCGCGTCCGGCTCGCCGCTCACGATCACCGCCACGCTCGGGCCGGAGTCGGGGCTGTCGAGCGCCAGCACCGGCAGACCCAACTTCTCCGCGAACGGCGGTACGTACAGCTCGGCCGCGATGCCGCGACGCTTCAGCGCATCGCCCACGGCCCGGCGGCCCGAGGTGTGGACGTACGTCTTAACGCCCGCGGCGGTGGCCGTGGAGTCGGGGAGCGACCGCCAGTGGTACAGCACCTGCGGCACGTGTTCGACGCGGTCGGTCCGCTCCGTCACTCGCAACAACAGGTCGTGATCCTGCGAGCCCTCGAAGCCGGGGCGGAAGCGGCCGGCGGCCTCGAACGTCGTGCGGCGGATCACGGTGAAGTGGTTGACGTAGTTGTAACTCAGCAGCAGTTCCGGCGACCAATCCGGCTTGAACTGCGGGTCGTAGCGGCGGCCCGCGGCGTCGACCTTGTCCTCGTCGGAATAAATCAGGTCGGCGTCGGGGGCGTGCTGCAACCGCTCGGCGACCGCGAACAGGGCGTGCGGGGCCAGTTCGTCGTCGTGGTCGAGGAGGCACACGAATTCGCCGGTGGCCAGGTCGGCGGCGCTGTTCGTGGCGCGGCAGATGTGGCCGTTCTCGCCGCGGCGGACGAGCTTGATGCGCGGGTCGGCCGGGAGGCGGCCGAGGTAGCGGAGGAGGTCGGGGTCGGTCGAGGCGTCGTCGGCGAGGCACAGCTCCCAGTGCGGGTACACCTGCGCCCGCACCGACTCCACCGCCTTCCGCAGCCAGCGCGAGCCGATCTGTTTCTTGGCGTCGAGGTAGACCGGCAACAGGATGCTAAACGTCGGCCGGTGGCGGAATCGCTCCACCTCCGCGACCATCGCCGCCCGCAGTCGCGGCGTGAGGGTGGTGCTCTCGACGTAACTCTGATGCGGGTCGCGCGGCCGGAAGCGACGTGCGAGGAGTCGGCCCTGCACCTTCTCGCGTAGCTCGGTGGCTTTGGCTGCGATCCGGCCCAGGCGGGCGGCCCAGCGCGCCGGCGACACCACCTCACCGGACGCGACCGACTTCACGACACGGCCGAGGAAGCCGGGTTGGTGCGTTCGGTCGGCGGGGGTGTTGAGCGAAGCGACGGGCCGCGAGGCAATCACCTGTTCGCCCGCGGCAAAGACCAACACGACCGCGATGATGCGGGCGTCGGTCTCCACCGGGAACTGGGTGCCGAAGTTGACGCGCGACTGGCCGGCGGGCACGTCGGCGGCGGTCGCCGGCACCGGCTCGCAGCGCGTCACCGTCTCGCCGTCGAGGCGCACGTCGACGCGAACCGGCGGGGGGGCGGCGGCCTGCCAGTAGCCGGTGACGCGGACGAGGCGCATCCCCGAGAACGGCTCGGTCACCCGCTCGACGGCGACGGACGTACTCGGCTCGGCGTCCATGCCGCGGCCCGGGGGGAAGGGTGGGACGCGGAGGGTACAGCGCCCGCGACGGGTGCTCAACCCCAACTCACGGGCCGTTCTTCGCGCAGCGGAAGCCGGTGTGGTCGGCTCCGCTGTCCACCGGGTTGCTGTCGCGGGCCGACGGCAGGTAGCGCTTGCAGTACGTGTCGTCGCACAGGAACGAGCCGCCGCGGCGGACGCGCTCGCCCACGCCGTCCGGGCCGGGCACGCCGCCCTCCGGGCCGGGCGGGTTCGACCGCGGCGACCTCGCGTAGTACTGCGGGTCGTACCAGTCGGCGCACCACTCCCACACGTTGCCGCTCATGTCGTGGAGGCCGTACCCGTTCGGCGGGAAACTTCCCACCGGCGCAACGCCGGCGAACCCGTCGGCGCCGGTGTCCGCCTTCGGGAACGTCCCCTGGTGAGCGTTCGCGTACCACTTACCGGCCTCCCCCTGGTGGGCGTCGCCCCAGCAGTACTCCTTGCGCTCCAGGCCGCCGCGCGCCGCGTACTCCCACTCGGCCTCGGTCGGCAGCCGCTTGCCGGCCCAGCGCGCGTAGGCCGCGGCGTCCTCCCAGGCGATCTGGACGGCGGGGTGGTTCCCCTTCCCCGCCAGGTCGGTGCCGGTCCCCTCGGGCCGACGCCAGCAGGCGCCGGGAACCCACCGCCACCACGGCGGGTACTGTTTCGGCCAGGTCCGCGGGTCGAGCGAGGCGTCGGCCGCGTAGAACACCGCCGAGCCCGGTGCGAGCTTGTCCGGGTCGAGCCCGGGGTAGCGGCGCGAGTCCGGCTTCCGCTCCGCGACCGTGACGTAGTTCGTCGCCTTCACGAACGTGGCGAACTGGGTGTTGGTCACCTCGGTCTTGTCGAGGTAGAACGGGGCCAGCGTCACCTCGTGCGCCGGCTTCTCGTTCTCCGGGCCGTCGTCGCGGCCCATCGTGAACGTGCCGCCGCGGATCAGCACCATCTCACCGGGCGTGGCGTCGGCCAGGTCGAGGGCGATGCGGTCCGACTCGTCCGTGCCCCGGTAGCCGACCGCCACGACGACGCCGATCAACGCCCCCACGCCGATGACGGGCGCGAGGAGAAACCACGACAGTTTTTTCGGTGGCGTCTGCGGCGACTTCGGACGACGCGACATGGCTACGGCCCGGGTGTGACGACTGGCGGATTGCCGACTAAGCTGATAAAGCAACCGAAGAATTCGGCTCAAGCCGCGGTCCGGTTCGACCGATGGTTCGGGAAGTGTCAGGATACCAGCCCCACGACGCGAGACCATGAGCATCACCGCGACGAACGTGACCAAGCGGTTCGGCGGGTTCGTCGCCCTCGACGGCGTGACGGTCGAGTGCCCGGCCGGAGAACTGGTGGCGCTGCTCGGCCCCAGCGGCTCGGGCAAGACGACCCTCCTGCGCATCATCGCCGGGTTGGAAGTCGCCGACGCCGGCACCGTCCACTTCCAGGACGACGACATCACGCACCGGTCGTCGAAGGACCGGCAGGTCGGCTTCGTGTTCCAGCACTACGCGCTATTCCGCCACATGACGGTGTTCGAGAACGTGGCCTTCGGCCTGCGCGTCCGCAGCCGGCCGGAGAAGGTAGTCCGCGACAGGGTGACTGAACTTCTGCGGCTGGTCCGGCTGGAGGAGAAGGCACAACTCTACCCGTCGTCGCTGTCCGGCGGTCAGAAGCAGCGGATCGCGCTGGCCCGGGCGCTGGCCCCGGAGCCGAAGGTGCTCCTGCTCGACGAGCCGTTCGGGGCGCTGGACGCGAAGGTCCGTACCGAGTTGCGCCACTGGCTCCGGCAGTTCCACAAGGACTTCCACGTCACCAGCATCTTCGTGACGCACGACCAGGAGGAGGCCTTCGAGGTGGCCGACCAGGTCGTCGTGATGCGGCAGGGCAAGGTCGAGCAGGTCGGCTCGCCGCAAGAGATTTTCGACCACCCGGCCAGCGCCTTCGTGATGGACTTCCTCGGCAACGTGAACATCTTCCACGGCCGGGTGGAGCGCGGGCGGATGGTCGTCGGCGGGGCCGAGATGGCCTACGACGGCGCCCACGAGCACGAGGG
>DASPHQ010000640.1:0-4742 GCA_035629595.1 Urbifossiella sp.
AGCACGGTCCGCGTCGCGGGGCAGACCACCCAGACGAGCGGCACGCCGGCGGAAAAGTAGTCGGCCACACGCTCGTCCACCTCCTCATACTCGTTGTTCGGCGATACCACCTCGACCGCGATGTCCGGCCGGAGCACCGTGATGCCGGTGGGGACTTCGCCGTTCGGCAGCCGGGTGCGGAGGAGAAACGACACGTCCGGCTTACGGACGCGGTTCGGCTTGTTCGGGAAGCAGCGGTACATGCCGTCATTAATGACGACCTCGCCCAGGTCGTCGGCGTCGGCCGCGACCCCCAAGTGCCGGGCGACTCGTCCGCCGATCGCACCCGCCTCGGTCCCCATACCCTTCTCCTTCACGACCCCGTCGATCAGTTCGATCCCCTTGTGGTCCGCAATCTTCTCGAACTCCTCGGCGGTCAGCCGCAGCGGTTGGGCCAGCATGTTCATGGGGAACCTCCGGTGGCCGCGGTCGGACGCGGCGGGGGAAACAGGTCGCCGAGCCGCACGGCGAACCCTGGCAGCACCGCCTCGCCGGGCATCACGTCGTCCTCGCTGAACTCGGTTGTGGTGCGGTCCGGCCGGTGGGCGCGGGCGGTGCGGGTGTCCGGGTAGATCACCCACACCAGGCCGACGCCGGCGGCGCGGTAGTCGTGCAGCTTTTCTTCCAACTCGCCGGCCCGGTCGTTCGGCGACACCACCTCGGCCGCGAAGTCCGGCGCGAGCTTCATGTGCCCTTGCGGCAGCTCCTCGTTCGGGAGTCGGCCGAACCGCACGGCCGCGACGTCCGGGTAGCGAACGTTCCCCCGCGGGAAGCAGTCGAACCCGGTGTCCGCGTGGAACGCCCAGCCGAACCGATTGGCCTTCGCGTAATCTCGGAGCAGGGCGTACAGCTCGCTCCCGATCCAGCTCGAAATCGAACCCATGTGCCGCTCCTTCAGTCGGCCGTTGACCAGCTCGTACCGCGGCCCGTCGGACATCGCCAGGAGATCATCCGGGCGGTACACGACCTTCTCGGCCAGCACGTTCATGGGAACCCTCCGGTGACTCACTCCAGCCCGAACGACTTCCGCACCAGCCCCGGCTCGCACCGGCCGAACCGGTGGCAGCGGCCGGTCTTCAGGTTGCGGAACTCCACCTCCGCCGGGGCGAACAGCAGCGGGTCGATCTTGTAGAAGTCGCCGTACCGGGCGAACAGCTCGGCGAACGGCGCCCCGTGGTCCGGCGACGCCGCCGACGGCACCTTCGGCCCCAGCGCCGCCAGCTGCTCGTCGTCCGCCCGCACCCACAGCGTCACGGTGCCGCCGTACAGGATGGCGTCGTTGGTGCGGCCGATCGCCGTGATCTCGTCCGGCGACACCGGCGGCAGCGGCGCCACCCCGTACCCGCTCACCACCTGCGTCACGTCGAACTTCAGCTCGTGCAGCTTGTGCAGCGCCGTCTCCACCGACCGCGCCACGACCTGCACCGTCCCCGCCAGGCTCGACGCCGGCGCCACCAGCAGCGTCAGCGACTCCGCACACTCGGGCAGCTTCGAGACGAGGTGGGCGATCACGTCCTCGGTCGGGTGCTTGCGCGTCTCCAGCACGCCCACCGCGACGCGGGACTCCTCCTTCGCGTGGATGTGCTGGAACAGTTCCTCGCGGGCCGCGAGTGCCCGCATCGGGCCGGAGCCCATCGCGAAGAACTTGCCGACCGACACCTGCCACCCGGCGTACTGCGACGCCAGGCACGCCCGCACCGGGTCGTCGGTGGTCACCTGCACGGCCGGGCCGCCGACCACCGTGCCCGGCACGAACGCCACCTCGCCCAGGTCGGCGAGGCACACCCGCGCCATCGCCAGCCCCGCGGCGAGGCTGCCGGTCACGGCCCCGCCGCAGTCGATGACGCGGGCGCCGCCGACCTTGCTCACGGCAATCCGGTGGCGCGCGGCGGTTCGTTCCAGTTCGTCGGCGACGGCGTTGGCGCGGTCGTTGAGGGTCATGGGGCGTACTCCGCGGCGAAGAGGCGGTCGAGGCCCGCCGCCCGTGATTGTAACCGGGCGCGGACCGCGACGGGGGACGATCCGCCCTCGAACAGCGTGAACACCGGCCAGCCGGGTTCGATCGCGCTGCCGGCGGCGGGCACGTCGGCGAAGGCGGGGAGGTTCCAGGCGTCGAACGGCCGCTCCCAGTCGTCCCACGGGCCGGCGGCGGGAAACGTGAACCGCCGCGGGGCGTAGTACACGGCCTTCGCGACGACGGGGCACCGCGGGTTTCGGCGGATGGCCCACACCCCTCGCGCGGCCCCGAACGCGGCGGCGTGGTCGAGCATCACGGCCCGGCCGGTGGCGTGCTCGATCACCTCGACGGAGCCGGTGTAGCGGGGGTTCAACTCGACCGGCCACGCCACGTCGTCGGCGTCGAGAATGAAGTCCACGCCGAACACACCGACGAGCCCGCCGGCCCACGCCAGCGCGGCGCCAAAGCGAGCGAGCGCGTCGACCGTCTCCGCGGGCAGCTCGACCGGGCCGACGTTGCCACACCACCCAAACCGCGGGGCGTGCAGCCAGGGTTCCCCGACCAGTTGCTCCGTGACGCCGAGCAGGTGTGTGGTTTCACCGGCCACGAACACGGCCGACATCGGCGACCCGTCCCGGAAATCTTGAAGGTAGTAGGCGCTCGGCTTCGTCGGCAGATCGACCGCGGTGTGGAAAAAGATGCCGTAACCGCCCACCCCCGCGCGCGGCTTCCAAAGCCACCGTCCCGGCCCTGGATCTTCGCCGGCCGGCAACGCCCAGGGGATGCGGACCCGATTACCTGATCCCGCTTGCCACACGTCGCCGTGGAAGAACGGGTCGCGCACGCGCTCCAGCACCGCCGGCGGGTTCCCCCAGAGAGGTCGTCGCGCGGCCAACTCGGTCACCGCAGTCGGGTGGTTCTCCAGCCCACCGGTGTAGAGGACGGGGCCGGGGAAGAACTGGTCCGCGAGTGCCGGGAGCCCCCGCGGGTACTCGCCGAGCGGGCAGCGGGCGGACGGGGCGAACAGGTCGCGGTCGGTGAACAGGTCGACGGCCCACACCGGAAAGCCGGCGCGGTAGAGCGAGTGGACCGCGGCGCGGGCCGACGCCCCGACCACACCGACGAATGGCTTCGGGTCGCTCATGATGAAGAAAGCCCGGGGACGGCCGTCCCCGGGCTTCGTGGGTTGCTACACTCCCGCGGCCGCTACTCGGTCACCGGCGTCGGGAGGCCGGCCATCTTCCGCAGCTTCTGGACCTCCTTGATCATGATGACCCGCATCACGTCGGAGTAGTCGTCGGTCCACAGCGGCACGTCCTGGAGCACCCTCAGCTCGTGGAACATCGGGCCGAAGATGCCCGTGGTGAGCCCCGTGAGCGAGGGGTCGGCGGCGCCGCCCCGGAGGCGGGGGTCGCCGTCGCGGAGTTTCAGCGCGGCCTGATAGAGGTAGCCGACCGCCGGCCCCTCGCGCGCCGCCAGCGCGTTCGGGGTGAGCTTGGCACGCTCGCTCTCGGGCCCGCCCCACTCGGCCAGGATCGAATCCACGGCGTTCTTCTCCGGCGGGTAGACGAGCTTCCCCTCGCCGTCCCGCTTGGTGAGGAGGTACACGAGCGGCTCGCTGCGCGTGCCGAACGCCTTCGCCTGTTCCACCGCCGACTTGCCGAGGCTGCCGAGGTTCGTCTCGTTGCGGGCCAGCACGCACCAGCTCGACGCCGTCTTCCCCGGCCGGTTCTCGCTGTCGTCGTTCCACACCCGGGCGACCAGGTTCAGCTCCTTGGCGATCCCCGCGACGACCGGCTCCAGCCGCACGTACTTGTTCGAGATGTGCAGCGCCAGAATCCCCTCGTCGGTGATCTTGGTCATGTACATCTGGACCGCCTCCTTGGTGAGGAGGTGGACCGGGATGGCGTCGGAGCTGAACGCGTCCACCAGCAGCAGCGAGTACTTCTGGCCGTCGTAGTCGCGGAGCTTCAGCCGGGCGTCGCCCATGCGGAAGTTGATCGTCGCCCCGCGCTTCCGCGCCCCGTGTACGTAGGTGATCGGCCCCAGGTCCTCGGCGGGCTCGGGCGCGCCCGTGGCCCGGGCCCGGTCGATCTCCTTCTGGTTCATCACCATCCACGGCGTCTCGACGATCTTCACCACCGCCGGGTCGATCTCGTAGAAGTCGAGCTCCTGCCCCTTGAGGGCGTAGCACGCGGCCGACCCGGTGCCGAGGCCGACCATGGCGATCTTGTCCTTGGCCGGGTCGCGGCCGTCGGAGATCGCCCGCCGGCGGGACTCGTAGAACATCGCCCCGACCGGGCCGGTGCGGTGGTAGTACGTCAGCGGCTCCTGCCGCGGATCCCACTTCACCAGGGCGCCGCTGATGGCCAGCGAGTCCCACGGGGAGAACGACCCGAGGATGATCGGGACGTCGGCCCGGTGGAGCTGCCAGTTCTCGTTCACCTGGGTGCCGTGGAGCGTGGTCCCGTGGACGAGCCGCGTGTAGTACCCGCGCGACTCGACCTTCAGGATGCCGAAGAAGCTCCGGTCGGTGTGGATGATGCTCTCGTTCTGGGCCTCGCGGTGGTAGTGGATGCCGAGGATGGCGGCCACGCACAGGGCGAACCGCACCGGCCGGTCCACGAAGAAGAAGCACGCCATCACCGGCAGGGCGTAGGCCAGGATCGACGCCGCCAGCGCCTCGTCCACGCCGATGCCCGACAGGCTCGTCGAGGCCCGCTTGGTGACCGAGTAGAACCAGCTC
>DASPHQ010000641.1:0-2367 GCA_035629595.1 Urbifossiella sp.
TTGAATCGCATGGACGATGGCCACATCGGGTTGGGGGTGATTGGCTGTGGCGGTTTCGGCCTCTTCGCCCTCCAGCAGTTCGCGCAGGTGCCCGGGGTTCGGCTCATCGGGATGGCGGCCACCCACCGGCCCGCCTCACTCGCCGCGGCCTCCCGATTCGGGATCGAGAACACCGATGACGTCGGCGCGTTCCTCGCGAGCCGTGACCTCGACGTGGTCTACATCGCCACCCCGCCGTTCCTCCACCATTCCCAGGCGATGGCCGCGCTGGAGGCCGGCAAGCACGTGATCGTCGAGAAGCCGCTGGCCCTGACCGTCGCCCAGGCCGACGAGTTGGTGGCGATCGCCCGTCGAAGAGACCGCTTGCTGGTTGCCAACCTCATGCAGCGCTACAACCCGCTGTTCGCCGCCGTGCGCCAGTTGGTCGAGGCCCGCACGCTGGGCGAGGTGCTGCACGGGTCGTTCGAGAACTACGCCTCGGACGAGAACCTACCGGCCGACCACTGGTTCTGGGACCGGTTGAAGAGCGGCGGCATCTTCGTCGAACACGGGGTCCACTTCTTCGACCTGTTCGCCGGGTGGCTCGGCTCCGGGACCGTCGAGGCGGCGCAGGTCGGGGTGCGGCCGGGGACGGCGATCGAGGAGCACGTCCACGCCACGGTCCGCTACGGCGACGCGGCCCTCGTCAACTTCTACCACGGCTTCCACCAGGCCGGGCGGATGGACCGCCAGGAACTCCGACTCGTGTTCGAGCGGGGCGATGTGACGCTCTACGACTGGGTGCCGACCCGGGCGCGGATTCACGCCTTGGTGGACGAACGGCAGACGCGGGAGCTGTGCGACCTGTTCCCCGGCGCCCGCCTCGACGTGGCCGCGTCCTACGGCGGCACCGACCGCGCCTGCCGCGGCCGGGGGAAAGCGATCGACGCCTACCAGGTCATCGACCTGTCGGTCGGCGACGGCACGGCGAAGTCGCCGCTCTACGGCGAACTGCTCCGGGCGATGATGCAGGACCAGGTGAGTTGGATCCGGGATCGCACCCACCCGCGCGTCGTGACCGAGGCGAACGGCCGCGATTCGCTGGCGGTGGCATGCGCGGCCGACGAACTGGCCCGCCGCACGGGGGCCGACCGATGACCGTGCAACGGCTCTCGACGCGGCTCCTGCTCCGGCCCGAGGACGTGCCCGCGTCGCGCCCCGACTTCGAGGTCGTCGGCGTGTTCAACCCCGGGGCGGTCCGGGCGGACGACGAGGTCGTGCTACTGGTTCGCGTGGCCGAGCGGCCGCGGGAACGGCGGCCGGGGTTCACCGGCCTACCGCGGTGGGATACGGCCGCCGGGCTGACGATCGACTGGGTGCCCGACGACGAGTTGACCGCCGTCGACCCGCGGGTCGTCCGCCGCAAGGCCGACGGGCTGGTGCGGCTCACCTTCATCTCGCACCTGCGCGTGGTCCGCTGCGGGGACGGGACGGCCGTGCGGGAGGTCACGCCGTTCACCTTCCGCCCGCACGGGGAGACGGAAGAGTTCGGGGTCGAAGACCCGCGGATCACCCCACTGAACGGCCGCTTCTACTTCACCTACGTGGCGGTGTCGCGGCACGGCCCGGCGACGGCGCTGGCGAGTACGTGCGACTTCCGCACGTTCGACCGCCACGGCATCGTCTTCTGCCCCGAGAACAAGGACGTGGTGCTGTTCCCGGCGATGATCGGCGGCGGCTACGCCGCGCTCCACCGGCCGGTGTGCGGCACGCCGTTCACGCGGCCGGAGATGTGGGTCGCCCGGTCACCGGACCTGACCCACTGGGGGGAGCACGTGCCGCTGACGCTCGCGGGCGGTGAGTGGCAGTCCGGCCGGGTCGGGGCCGGTCCGCCGCCGCTCCGCGTCCCCGAGGGGTGGCTGGCGATCTACCACGGTAACAGCCACCCGACGCGCCCCGGCGAGGTGGGCACATACTTTGGGGGCGCGTTGCTGCTCGATGCGGCGGACCCGACGCGGGTGCTGAGGCGGACCGCCGAGCCGTTCATGCGGCCCGAGGCGGAATTCGAGGTGAACGGCTTCGTGCCGAACGTGGTCTTCCCGACGGGGGTGGTCGAGACCGGGGAGACGTTGCTCGTCTACTACGGCGCCGCCGACGCGGTGACCGCGGTGGCAGAGCTCTCGCGGCGGGAATTGCTGGGAGCGATGACGGGTTGATCCGTGGCGGGCCAGTCTTGTGCCCGGCGAGCCGGGAGCGTGAGCGACCGGAGTCTGGGGCGCGTCGAGATGCGTCGGACTCCGGTCGCTCACGCTCCCGGCTCGCCGGGCGGAAGTTGGTTCTCGACAACCGTATCACCCGCGGGTCAACCGGCCGGCGCCGCGCAACGAA
>DASPHQ010000642.1:0-6300 GCA_035629595.1 Urbifossiella sp.
CTCGGGAACCCGCCCGGCAACACCTCCGGGTTCTCGACGCCCTGCCCGGGCTGGGCGCCGGTCAGCAGGAACCAGAGCGTCGCCCCGAGGCCGTACACGTCGGCCCGGGCGTCCACCGCGTGCGCGTTCCGCCGCTGCTCCGGCGGCATGTACCCGAGCGTGCCGATGACGTGGCTCGCCGAAGTCAGGTCCGCGCCACCGGACGGCGACGACGCGGCCACGGTCGTGTCGCCGTCGGCCGGCGCCTCCGCGAGCGGCAGCGCCAGGCCGAGGTCGAGAACCTTCACCGTCCCGTCGGCGGCGCGGATCAGGTTCGACGGCTTCACGTCGCGGTGGATCACGCCGGTCGAGTGCGCGTAGCCGAGCCCGGCCGCCGCCTGCCGGACCAGCGCGCACGCCTCGGGGGCGGGCCGCGGGCCGGCGCGCCCCACCAGTGCCGACAGCGTCTCCCCCTCGACGTACTCCATGACGAGGAACGGCACGCCGTCGGCCTCGCCGGCGTCGGTCGCGGCGACGACGTTCGGGTGGGCGAGCCGGCCGACGGCCCGCATCTCGCGGGCGAACCGGACGGCCGCCGCCGGGTCGCCCCACCGCCGGCCGGACAGCACCTTGACCGCCACCACCTTGTCGAGCTTGGCGTGGACCGCCTTGTACACCACGCCCATCCCGCCCTTCCCGACCCGCTCGACGAGCCGGTAGTCGCGGAGGTGGTCGCCGACCTGCGGGGGCGGCGCCGCGGCCGGGGGCCGCCCGGCGGCGCGGGCGACGGCCCGGTGGTACGCGCTGTCGTCCGGCGGCAGGACGGCGTCGGCGGAGAGCAGCGCGACCGGGGCGGTCATCCGGACGAGCCGGTCCACGCACGCGGGGCAGCCGCCGAGGTGGTCGGCGATGGCGTCGAGTTCGGCCTCGGGCACGCCTCCGAGGTCGAAGGCGCGGAGCCGGTCGTCGGGCGGACACGGGGTCATGACAGAGCGGCCGGGGCGAGTCGGGGCGTCGTTAGGTGTATAACGGCCGGGCCTGACACGAATCGTCGCCGCCCCGCCCGCCGGACGCAAGCTGCCGTCCGGTGGGCGCTTCCGAATTCACCTGGAGGCGGCGTCGGTGCGCGGCGGCCCGGCTGGCCCCGCCCCGCCGGACCGGGTATGGTGGAACGACCGTGACGCCCCCACCCCCCGCCGCCCCCGGCTCGTCCGGGGGCACCTCGCCGACCCTCCTCGCCCGACTCCGCGCCGCCGACGCGGGGGCGTGGGAGCGGCTCGTGCACGTGTACAGCCCGCTCGTGTTCGGGTGGTGCCGGCGGGCCGGGCTCGCGGCCGAGGACGCGGCCGACGTGATGCAGGACGTGTGGGCGGCGGTGGCGGTCGCGGTCCCGCGGTTCGACCACGCCGCCCCGGGGGCGACGTTCCGCGGGTGGCTGTACACGGTCACCCGCAGCAAGATCGCCGACCACCACCGCAAGCTCGCCGCCCGCCCGGTCGCGGAGGGCGGCAGCACCGCCCACGGCCGCTGGGCCGAGTTGCCGGAGCTCGAACCCGAGGCCTCCCGGGCCGACACCGCGACCGGGACCGCCGGGGTGATGCGGCGGGCGGTCGAGCTGATCCGCGGCGACTTCGACCCGGCGACGTTCAAGGCGTTCTGGGCGACGGCGGTGGAGGGCCGGGCCGCGGCGGACGTGGCGGCCGAGCTGGGGGTGTCGGCGGCGGTGGTGTACCAGTCGAAGTCCCGGGTGCTGCGGCGGCTGCGGACCGAGTTCGAGGGCCTGCTCCCGCCCGACCGGGCGTGCTGACACCCGTCGCGTCGCCCTAGACGAGCCCGGGGATCGGGCGGCCGTTCTCGACCACGACCGGCGTCGGCCGGCCCTGCGAATCCTCCCAGTGGGCGTCGGGGTCGATGCCGAGGTGGCGGAACACCGTCGCCGCCAGGTCCGCCGGGCCGACCCGACCGTCCGTGATGCCGTACCCCTTCGCGTCGGTCCGGCCGATCACCTGCCCGCACGGGAGCCCGCCGCCGGCGACCAGCAGCGACATACAGTTCGTCCAGTGGTCGCGGCCGGCGTTCCGGTTGATCACCGGGCCGCGGCCGAACTCGCCCATCATCACCACCAGCGTCGTGTCGAGCAGCCCGCGGGCCGCCAGGTCGGTCACCAGCGTGTAGATCACCCGGTCGATGCGCGGCAGCAGTGGCCGCAGCCCCCGCTCGATGCCGCCCCAGCGCACGTCGTCGCCGTGGTGGTCGAAGTACCCCCACGCCCCGCTGACGAGCGCGAACGTGGTGCCGGCCTCGACCAGCCGGCGGGCCAGGAGCGCCTTCTCGCCGATGCTGTCGCGGCCGTACGCGTCGCGGAGGCGGGCCGACTCCTCGTCCACCCGGAACGCCCGCTGGGCCTTCCCCGACACGATCATGTCGAGCGCCCGCCGCCCCTGCACGTCGAGCCGGCCGGCGTCCGGCGAGTCGAGGTCGCGGCCGGCGGCGGCGAGGCGGCGGCGGAGGTCGTCGCGGTCGCGGAGGTGGGGGACGGACACGCCCGGCGGCAGCGCGATCCGCCCGGCGAGGTCGGTCCCCTGCACGGGTTCGTGGGCGGCCCCGAGCGCGCCGGCGCCCCACACGTCCGCCTTCCAGCTGTCGGCCAGGCCGACGAACGCCGGCAGCGCCGGGTCGTTCGGCCCGCGGAACTTCGCCGCCACCGACCCCATCGACGGGTAGCCGCCGCCGTCCTTGCCGTCGTTGGTCCGGCGGGCCAGCGGGTTCCCGGCCTGCATCGTGATCGGCGTGTGGTCGCTGGCCCGGCAGTCCACCGACCGCACGAGCGTGAGCCGGTCCATGATCGACGCCTGGAGCGGCAGGTGCTCGCTCACCCGGACCCCCGGCACGCGCGTGGCGATGGAGCCGAACGGCCCGCGCACCTCGGCCGGGGCGTCGGGCTTCGGGTCCCACGAGTCGATGTGGCTGAGCCCGCCGGAGAGCCAGAACAGGATGACGGACGTGGGTCGCCGCGGCGGTGCGGCCGCGGCGGTCGCGCCGAGGGCGCCGAGCCCGGCGAGGCCGGTGCGCAGGAACCACCGCCGCGAGCCGACCTGAACGGTTCCCGAAGGGGCGTGCGTCATCGTCGCGTCCTCCCGGTCGGGTCAGAAGAGTTCGGTGAGCGGGCGGCCGTCGTCCATCAGGTGGAACGGCCGGCCCTCGCGGTCGGTGGCGGAGAGGTCGTCGATCCCCATCGCGTGGAACACCGTCCGGGCGATGTGCTCGGGGGCGACCGGGTTCTGGTCCGGGTACTCGGCGCGCCGGTCGGTCGTGCCGTACACCCGGCCGCCCTTGATGCCACCGCCGGCGAGCAGCACCGACTGGCACGCCGGCCAGTGGTCGCGGCCGGCGCCGGCCACGCCGCCGGAGCGGCGGTCCCCGATCTTCGGCATCCGCCCCATCTCGCTGGTCACGAGCACGAGCGTCGAGTCGAGCAGGCCGCGCTGGTGGAGGTCGTCGAGCAGCGCGGCGAACGGCCGGTCGAACTCGGGCAGCAGCCGGTCCTTCAGGCAGTTGAAGTTGTTCCCGTGCGTGTCCCACCCGCCGCCGCTCTTGCAGAGCGTGTCGAGCTCCTTGTCGCCCTTCCAGAACACGCTCACGAACGGCACCCCGGCCTCGACCAGCCGGCGGGCCAGGAGCATCGACGCGGCGTTGATCCCCCGGCCGTACTTCTCCCGCACCCGCTCCGGCTCGGCCCGCAGGTCGAACGTCGCCTTCGTCTGTCGGGACGACAGCAGCGTGAACGCCTTCCGCTGGTACGTCGTGTAGTCGCGGTTGGCGGCCGAGTCGTCGGCGAACCGGTGGGCCGCGTCGATCGCCCCGAGCAGGGCGCGGCGGTCGGTCATCCGCTCGGCGGTCACGTCGCCGCCGAGGCTGAGGGCGGGGACGGCGAAGTCGAGCGGGCGCTCGCGGGTGCCGTCCACGAACACCGGGTCGTACTCGACGCCGAGCCGCGCCGCGAACTGCCCCGGGCGCGTGTACTCCGGGGCGCCCTCCTTGTGCGGGAGCGTGACGGCGTTCGGCAGGTGCGGGTGCGGCGGCCGCTTGAGCGCGACCACCGAGGCCATCGACGGCCAGTCGGTCGGGTACGGGGTGCGGGCGTTGAGGAGCTGGTGGAACGTGCGGTCCGGGGAGTGGCCGGTGAGGTTGTAGTAATAGCCGGCGTGGTGGTCGCCCGTGCCGCGGCGGTGGTCGCCGAGCGAGCGCACGACGGCGAGGTGGTGCGCCTGACGCCCGAGGTGCGGCAGGTGCTCGCACAGGCGGACGCCGGGGGCGGACGTGTCGACCGGGCGGAACGTGCCGCGGTATTCTTCTGGGGCGTCCGGCTTCATGTCCCAGGTGTCGATGTGGGACGCGCCGCCGCTGAGCCAGATCATGATCGCCGACCGGGCGGTCGGCCGAGCCGCCGCGGGCGTGGCGAGGACGCGGCCGGCGAGGTCGCACCCGAAGTAGCTCATCCCGCCGGCGACGAGGAAGGCACGCCGGGAGGGGTGGGGAAGGGCCATGGGGAGGCTTGGTGGGCGGGGATACCCTTCCCACCGTCCCACGCCGCGCGGCCGTGGTCAAGCGGGAAACCCGGCACATCACCCCATTCGGCCGCGGTGACCGGCACCTCCGCCGCCGACGCACGGGGCGCCGGCTACCGCTTCGGCCGGAGGACCCCGCCGTCCCAGGTGACCTCGCACGCCGGCGGGTGAGTGGCGGCCGCCCGCGGCGAACCACACACCCACCCCGAGCAGCAGCACCGCGGCCGCGACGAGAACCAACGGCACACGGCCCCGCGGCGCACGGGCCGATCGCGCCTCGCCGTTCCCGTCCCCCGTTATGCGGCGGGCGGCGGCGACCTCGCCGCGGACCGCGGGCGGAGAGCGGGCTCCTTCGCCATCAGCCGCCCGATCAGGTCGGCCAGGTCCGGCGGCGTCGCGGGGGGCGACCGCGCGGAGCGGCGGGGGCGGCTCTGTGGTGAGCGCGACGAGCACCGCCATCGGCGTCGGGCGGCACGGCCGGCCGCCGTGCGGTAGAGGGTGATGCCGAGGCTGAACAGGTCGGCGCGGGCGTTGACCTCCACGCCCCGGGCCTGCTCGGGGGCCATGTACGCCGGCGTGCCGAGGACCGCCCCGCTCGCGGTGACCTGCGCCCCCGCCGCGTCCGCCGGTCGGGCCAGCCCGAAGTCGAGGGCCTTGCACCGGCGGACCGGCCCGCCCGGGTCGCCTTCGAGCCAGATGTTCGCGGGCTTGATGTCGCGGTGGACGAGGCCCGCCGCGTGCGCCGCGGCCAGCCCCTCGGCCACCTCGCGGGCCACCTTCAGGACGAGCCCCGGCGGCGCCGCCGGCTCGCGCCGCCGCCGGGCGTCTCGCCCCGGAGGCCGGGCATGGCGAGGTATGGGGTGCCGTGGTCCACCTCGCCGACGGCCCAGTTCGGGCGTCCGCGGACCCCGGGCCCGCGGACCGGCGGGGGTCAGGACACGAACACCGTCGTCGCCGGCCGCCGGCCTCGTTGCCGGCCAGGTCGGTGACCCGGGCGGCTTCCGAGCACCCGCCCGAAGTACCCGGCGGCAGGGCGTAGGACCACGCCGAGAAGTCTCCGCCCGCGGAGTGCTGCTCTTTCCGCGACTTCGTGTGTCTGAGCGGCTGACTGTGGGCAGGTAGACGAAGGCCGGCCCGCCCGGGACGATGGCGTTACCACGCGACCCTCGCCCCGGACGGAAACGGCCATGTCATCTTCGCATCCCCTCCCCCCGTCGTGCCACTGGTTTTCCCGCCTCGCCTCCGCCCTCGACCCCCGCCCGCCCCCCGGCTGGCGTGGCTGCTGGTCGGGGCCGGCCCGGCCGCTGAACCGGGCGTTCGGCGAGGGAGGGCGTAGCGGGTGTGCATCCGTCTCTCACCGCGTGGATCGAGCGGTTCCGCCACGCCCAGGACCGGGGCGTCGCGTTCGTCGTCGAGGTGCTGGGGCCGACACTCGGGGCGCGGTTGCCCACCACCGCCGACGAGTGGGTGACCATCTGCGCCGGGGTCGAGCGGAGCTGCCGCTCCAGGTGTCGCCGCTGCCAGGTCGTCAGGGTCAGAGTGCGCATGACCGGCCTCCACGATGGGAAGCTATCAGGGGACGCACTCGCGAGAAAAGACTTCTGCCGACCTGCTTAGGCCGTGTGGACACGAGGTAGGCAGCCTGCGTGGCCAGGGCTACTTCATCATCACGACGAGTGCGGCGACCCAGGCGAAGGCCAGGAAGTTCGCCGCCTTCTTCTCGTACCGGGTGGCGACCCGACGGAACTGCTTG
>DASPHQ010000643.1:0-6798 GCA_035629595.1 Urbifossiella sp.
CCACGGGGCCGAACAGCTCGTTCGGCTCGGAGAAGCGCGTCAGCAGGTACTCGAAGTAGCGGCACCGCACGGCCGACGCGAACTCGCGGACGAGCAGCGACTTCGCGGTGCCGGGCGGGCCGAACAGGAACAGGTGTTCGCCGGCGACGACTGCGAGGGCGATCAGGTCCACGACCTCGTCGCGACCCACGAACCGCGCCTTGAGCGGCTCGGCGGCGGCGGTGCGGAGGCGAACGGCGGGGTCGTCACTCACGGGCGGGAACCTCGGGAAGCGGCCGACCGCGTTCGGCGAACACGCGCTCGGCCTGGGCGCGGGCCGGGCCGGACCGCGGCACCCACCCGGCGCGCCCGGTGGCGACCAGCCGCTCGGCGTACAGCAGTTGTAGGCCAGGGTGGTTGTCGAAGTCCGGCGGCGTGGTCGGTTCGCCGTCGAGGTCGGCGAGGACGCCGGACAGCGGCCACGCCCGCAACAGACGGTCGAGCGCGGCCGCCGGTTCGCCGTCGGCGGCGCGGGTACGGGCGCGGCGGTAAACGACGAGAAGGAACCGCAGCGTCACGTCGGCCGAGAGGTGTGCGGCTGCGGTGGCGGGTGGGGTGCCCACGTCGAGTGGTTCGGGTTCGCCGCCGACCAGCTGCCAGCACGCCCGCGCGAGCACGACCGCCGCCCCGACGGCGGCACCGGCGTCGTACGCGACCGGCGGCCCTGCCACGTCGAGGGCGTGCCGCTCGAATGCCGTGTGGAGGTCGGCCGTGACGGCGGGACGTTCGGCGGCGTGCAGCACAGGCGGCGCCTCTTGCACCGATTCACCGTCGGCGAGCACGCGGGCCAGCCAGTCGCGGAAGGGGGGCATGGGTGTCCGTCGGAGGCTCCGGCCTGGGGGAATCGAACTGACCTGCCGCGGCTGTCGTGGTATGATACCGCTCGTGTCGAGGGGCACCCGCAGGCGGTCGAGGGCTTTCCGATGCTGAGCGTCCTGGGCCGGCCCACCCGCCCGTGCGACGGGATCACGCGGCGCGAGGTGCTCCGCGTCGGCGGGCTGGCGTTCGGCGGGCTGACACTCGCCGACGTACTCCGCGCCCGCGACGCCGGCGCGCCGCGGACGAAGTCCGTCATCATGGTGTGGCTCCGCGGCGGCGCCAGCCACATCGACAGCTACGACCCCAAGCCGGACGCCCCCGCCGAGATCCGCGGCGAGTTCGGCACCATCCCGACCGCCCTGCCCGGCGTCCGATTCACCGAGTACCTGCCTCTGCAGGCCCGGCTCGCCGACCGGCTCGCGGTGATCCGCGGCATCCGCTCCGTGGACATCGGCGACCACACGCCGCACTACATCCTCACCGGCTTCCCGGACCGCGGCAAGCGACCCGTACTCGGCTCCGTGGTCAGCCGGCTGCACGGCCCGGCCGGCGGGATGCCGCCGTACGTCAGCCTCATGTACGACCCGCCGAAGCTGTACGACAACGAGGGGCCGACGTACCTCGGGCCGGCTCACCGGCCGTTCGTGCCGCGCCGCGAGGGGCTGGCGAACCTGAGCCCGGCCCGCGGCGTGTCGGCCGACCTGCTGACCGACCGCACCGCCCTGCTCCGCCGCTTCGACACCATCAACCGCGAGCTGGACCACACAGGCGGCATGGCCGCGCTGGACTCGCACGCCCGGCGGGCGCTGGAGATGGTAGCGTCGCCGCGGGTGCGCGAGGCGTTCGACCTGTCGAAAGAGCCGCTGTCGGCGCGGGAGCGGTACGGGAAGTACTGCGAATCCTTCCTGCAGGCGCGCCGGCTGGCCGAGGCCGGCGTCGCGGTGGTGACGCTAAAGGTGGGCGACTGGGACACGCACGAGAAGAACTTCATCGACCACAAGGACCAGCTGCCGCAGTTGGACCGCGGCGTCCACGCGCTGGTAACGGACCTGTACGACCGCGGGTTGCAGGACGACGTGGCGGTGGTGGTGTGGGGCGAGTTCGGCCGCGCCCCGCGGGTGAGCCGCGGCGACGGCCGCGACCACTGGCCGGACGCGGGGGCGGCGGTGGTGTTTGGCGGCGGCTTCCGGGTTGGGCAGGTGATCGGCGACACCGACGGCCACGGCGGCCGCTCGCGCGGGGCGCCGTACACGCCGGCGAACGTGCTGTCGAGCCTGTACCGGCACCTCGGCATCGACCCGGCGGCGACGCTGCCCGACCACGCCGGCCGGCCGATGTACCTGCTCGACGACCGGGAGCCGGTGCGCGAGCTGCACTCGTAGATTCGGGCCGCGCGGCGGCTGACGCGAAGTCGTTTCAACTCATTGAGCGGGGTCGCGTCAGCGCTTTTTGCGAACCCGAATATTGAAGTCATGCGGACGCATGGGGCGCTGACGCGACCCCGCTCAAAGCGCTCACGTGATCGGATGCTTCGCCAGGAAGTCTTTCACCCTCATGATAGCCTCGTCACCCGCGTCCTCGAGCAGGTAGTGGCCGCAGTCGGGCCAGGTGTGTGTCTCCGCGTGCGGGAAGCGTCGCTGCCACTCGGCCAGGAAGTGCCGGTCGAACACGAAGTCCGTCATCCCCCACAGCAGCAGCGTCGGCACGTCGCGGAACCGCTCCAGGGCCAGCGCGGTGTCGCGGACGATGTCGTACCCGGGGTCCGACTCCTTCAGCGGGATGGTCTGCACGAACTTCAGCACGGCGACGCGGTGCTCGGGCGTGTCGTACGGTGCCAGGTACATCGCCCGCACGTCGGGCGGGAGCGGCCGGCGCGTGACGTTCCACCGCGCCGCGGCCCGGCAGAAGGCGTTCCGCTTGAGGATGAGCCACGCCCCGAGCCGGGTGTTACGTCCGAGCCGGATCGTGAACGGGAACGCCTTCGCCTTCGGAAGCGGGAACGCCCCCGTGTTCGTGGCGACGATTCGTTTCACCCGCTCCGGGTGGCGGGCGGCGTAGGCCATGCCGATCATGCCGCCCCAGTCCTGCACCACGAGTGTGATCTTCTCGCGCACCCCGAGGTGCTCCAGCAGCGCCTCCAGGTCATCGACGCGGGATTTCAGTGCGTAGTCGTACAGCGTCTCCGGCGGCTTGTCGGACAGGCCGCAGCCGATGTGATCGGGCACGATACAGCGGTACTTGTCGCGGAGGGCGAGGACGAGGTTGCGGAAGTAGAACGACCACGTCGGGTTGCCGTGGACCATCACGACGGGGTCCCCGGCGCCCTCGTCGAGGTAGCTAAGGCGGAGGCCGTTGCGGTCGAAGGCGCGAGGCTCGAACGGGTACAGGCCGGGATGGGGGAGTGCCGCCGCTGCTTCATTCCGCATTCCGCACTCCGCACTCCGCACTTCTCAAGTTACCACTCGATCCCGAGCATCAGGCAGTTCAGCCCGCTGCCGATGCCGAGCCAGCCGACGCGGTCGCCGGGCTGGAGGAAGTCGCGCTCCTCGGCCAGGGCCGCGGTCAGCGGCAGCGACACGGTGCCGATGTTTCCCAGGAACGGGAACGTGCTGAAGTCCTTCTCCGGGGCGATGCCGAGCGACCGCAGCACGGTGTCGCGGTGTTGGGACCCGACCTGGTGACAGATCACCTTGTCCACGTACTCCGGCCGCCACCCGAACTTCGCCTGGAACGCCTGCCAGGTGCGGTGGCCGAGTTCAACGCCGTGCTTCAGCACCTCGCTGGCGTGCGTCTCCATGAACGGGATACGGACGTGCCGCAGGCCGAGGTCGAGCCCCTGCTTCAGCAGCGCCGTGGCCCCGGTGCCGAGGTCGATCCCCTTCTTCACGAGCGCGGACGCCGAGTGGCCGAGCACCTTGTCCACGGCGCCGACCGCCGCCGGCAGCACCGACTGCAACCCCCACTTGCACAGGTGGTGGTGCTGCGTCGCGTTCTGGACGACGCCGCCGACCAGCCGCCGCCGCTTCGTCCGCGACAACTCCTTGCCGGTCACCACCACGCCGACCGCGCCGGACCCGCCGGTGAGCGTCGCCACCGACTCGACGAACAGCTCCCGGCTGCGGGTGCGGAGCATCCGGTCGATGGTGTGCTCGTTGATCTCGCGGGCCGTCTCGGCGGACACGACGAGCCCGGCCCGCGCCTGCCCCAGCTCGATCCGGTTGGCCACGTCGATGACGCCGTTGAGGACGCCCAGGCACGCGTTCGACACGTCGTAGACAGCCGCGTTCGGGCTGATGCCGAGGCGGTGGGCGACGGCGCAGGCGGTGGCCGGCTCGAAGTTTTCGCGGCACACGCCGGCGTAGATCAGCACGTCGATCTCGGACGGGTCGATGTCGGCAGCGTCGAGTGCCTTCTTCCCGGCCGCGGCCGCGCCTTCCGACAGCGGGTATTCGGGCTCCCACCAGCGGCGCTCGCTGATGCCGGTGATCAGCTCCAGGTGCCCGGGCTTCATCCCCATTGCGTCGTAGACCGACGACAGCCGCGACTCCAGCTCGGCCGTCGAGACGACGACCGGGGCGAGTTCGTAGCCGATCGACTCGATGTGGACGCGGCTGTACTGCATGGTGGGTCCGGCGTCCGTGGCCCGGAGGGGGGAGGGCCGCGTCATTCTAGGCTGAAGTCGGTCATCTGGTAGATGACGCGGCCGTCGACGGTCAGGAACCCGTTCGCCGTCAGCCGGTGATTCGCCTCGTCCGCGGCGGTAACCTCCAACAGAACAGTCACTTCGCGGTCGGTCGGCAGCACCTGTCCGCGGTACGTCCACGAGTGCGGGCGGCCGAGCGCGAGCTGCCAGCCGCCGGAGGGCGGGTTCCCCCAGCGGCGCCACGCCGCGTACTTCAGCAGTTGCAGGAACGATTCCAGCCCCAGCGAGCCGGGCCACACGGGGTCCTGGTAGAAGTGCGCCTGGAAGAACCACAGCCCGGGATCGACGGTGATCCGGCCGACGACGAGGCCGAGCCCCTTCGCCCCGCCGTCCGGCAGGTAGGTTTCGATGCGGTCGACCATCCGCATCTTCGGCGCGGGGAACGGCGGGTCGTGCGGCAACTCGCCGCGCTCGGCGCGGGCCGCGTCGGCCCCGCCGGGCCACGGCACGACCGCCTCGCGGATGCCGACCTGGTTGGCGAGCTGGCCCGCCGAGAAGAAGCCGAAGTACGTCGTGCCCTCGTACACCGGCCCGTGCCGGTCGCTCACCGCCATGTCGTAGTGCTGGATGATCATCCCCGCCGACTTCGACACGTTCGTCATCTTCGCCCGCATCGTGAGCGTGCCACTGTCGGGCGTCACGGGGCGGTGCTGCGTCGTCTTGCCGCCGAGGTTGCGGAACTTCAAGTCGTCCGGGCTCGTGAGCGCCGACCCGCAGTAGGCCGCGAGCCAGCCGCACGGCTGCAATGCGATTTCGAGCAGCACGCTGAACGGCATGCGCCCCGAGCGCTCGGCGTCGAAGTACCACTCGCCGGGCGGCACGTCGTACTCGGCGACGCATGCCGCGCCGGCCTTCAGCACGAAGGGTTCGCCCACCACCTCGGTCACGCGATCGACGAATGCGAACGGCGGCCTTGGGAGGCGGGCGATCTTGCGGTCGTGGTCGAATACGCGGTACGGCTCGCCGAACGCCTCGGACGGCTTCCCCTCGGCGAAGGCGAGGATGCTCGCCCTGTCGTAAAGCGGCCCACCCGCTGCCACGGGAGGGCTTTCCGCCCAGATCGCTTCCAGCCGCGCGCGGGTGAGCCCAGTCAGGCGCAGCGACATGTTCGTGATCTCGACGATCGGCTTGCCGTCGGCGTACATCAGGGCGTCGGCCAGGCAGTACGGCTCGGGGCGGAAGCCGAGCTCCTTCACCGTCACCTCGTAGGTCACGACTTTCGTCGTCTCCAGCACCTGCCCGCGGCACTTGAGCCGGCTGTTGACCCCGGGCACCGGCTCGGTCACCGCCTCGCCGGTCTCGCACACCCAACCCATGCGCATCAGCAGCACCCGCAGCGTGTGGAGGCAGCACTCGTACATCAGCGTGCCGGGCATCACGCGGTCGTCGACGAAGTGGCAGGTGAGGAACCAGTCGTCGGGGTGGATGTCGAACTCGCCGCGGACGAAACCGACGCCGAAGCGGCCGCCGGTCGGGTCGAGGAGCGGCACGCGGTCCACGAGACGCAGCATCCCGCCGGGGAGCGGCATCGGGTTCGCCAATTTTGCGCCCGCGAACGCCGGTCCGAACGCGCCGACGAGGTCGCCCGCCCGCAGCGCGTCGAGCTGCGCCACGTCGAGGGCGCACACCTCTTGCGGGACGAGTTCGGTCCAGTCGGCAGGCTTCACGCCGGGGAGTTGCTGGCGGTCGAGGGCCGTCTGCACGATCCCCTTCCCGGCCGCGAGCGCCGCGGCGGTGAAGAACCCGGCCACGCCGTTCCGCATGGTGATGAACGGCTCGCCGTTCACCGTCCCGTCGAACCGGAAGCGGAACAGCCAGGCGTCGCCCTGCTTCTCGAAGGCGTCGATGCGGATGTCGTAGGTGACGGTTTCGTCCACGACCGGCAGCCCGCGGTGGAAGCTGACGACGGCGTCGAGGAGGCGGTAGACGGCGAGGCCGCGGGTCTCGAAGTCGATGCCGAGGAACCCGGACAGGAACAGGTCGGCCTGCCCCGCCTCGACGGAAATCGCGGTCGGGATGCGGCCGTTCTCCAGGTACCAGCGGTCGCCGCGGACGGCGTGCGTGGTGACGACGCGGCCGCTCGTCATCGACCGCGGCTCGCCCTCGATGAGGGTGATGGCATCGACGAGTTGGAGCGGACCGTCGGGCAGGCGGACGCGGGTGGGGAAGGCATCCGCGTCGGCGAACAGCGGCCCGAGCGCGTCGCCGACCTTACCCGCGGCGAAGGTGCAGCACTG
>DASPHQ010000644.1:0-11976 GCA_035629595.1 Urbifossiella sp.
CATCGTCAACTTCGCCGGGTTCAGCGGCGACTTCAACCCGATCCACGTCGACCACGACTTCGCCCGGAACACGCCGTTCCGCCGGCCGATCGCCCACGGGTTCGGCGTGTTCAGCATCGCCAGCGGGCTGGGCGTCATGTCGCCGCCGGTGCGGACGATCGCGCTGTTGCGGGTGCGCTACTGGAACTTCCTCCTGCCGGTGTTCGCCGGCGACACCGTCCGCTGCCGGACGCGGGTGGCGGAGAAGACGGTGAAGGGGCGCGGCAAGCGCGGCGAAGTGGTGTGGTACCGCGGCATCGTCAACCAGGACGGCAAGACCGTCCAGGAGGGCGAGGTGGTGACGCTCCTGGAGTGCCGGCCGCTGGTGCGCGCGGCGGAGGCGGTGGTCGCGGGCGAGCCCGGTGCCAACGGCAGCGCGTGAGCCGGCTCGGGGCTTGAGCCCGGAGGGCGACGGCGTGTAGCCCCGGGTGGAACCCGGGGCGGCCTGCGGCGGAGTTCACGCCGCGTCACTCCCACGAATCACGCCGACGCCCGCCCGGGGTTGCACCCCGGGCTACACGCCGACGCCCTCCGGGCTCAAGCCCCGAGCCAAAGAACTTCATATGGTCCGCACCCGCTTCGCCCCGAGCCCGACCGGCTACCTCCACATCGGCGGGGTCCGCACGGCGCTGTTCAACTGGCTGTACGCCCGCCGCCACGGGGGGCAGTTCGTCCTCCGCATCGACGACACCGACGCCGCCCGCAACCGCGCCGAGGCCGTGCAGCCGATCCTCGACGGGTTCGACTGGCTCGGCATCGACTGGGACGAGGGGCCGACGAAGGACGCCGGCGGCGACAGCTTCGGCCCGCACGCGCCGTACTTCCAGAGCCAGCGCAACGACCGCTACGTCGCCGCCGCGCTGAAGCTGATCGAGACCGGCCACGCCTACCCCGACTACACGACGCCCGACGAGCAGGACGCCCGCCGCAAGGCCGCGGAGAAGGCGAAGCGCGCCTACGTCCACCGCGGCAGTAACCGCGACGTGGACCCGGCGGAGAACTTGCGGCTGTACCGCGAGAAGCCGGTCGCGGTGCTGCTGAAGGTGCCGGAGGGGCGCGCCGTGATCTTCAAGGACCACGTCCGCGGCGAGGTGAAGGTCGAGACGAGTACCATCCGCGACCCGGCGCTGTTGCGCGCGCCCGACGCCGCCGGCGTGTGCCGGGCGCTGTACTCGTTCGCCACCGTGGTGGACGAGGTCGCGTTCGGCATCACGCACGTCGTCCGCGCCGAGGAACACCTGACGAACACGCCGGCCCAAATCCTCATCTTCGAAGCGCTCGGGACGACGCCGCCGGAGTTCGCGCACATCCCGCTGGTGAATTACAACAACAAGAAGATGTCGAAGCGCGACCTGCCGCCGCTGTCGGCGCAGGAGACGGCCGCGCTGAAGGCGTGCGGGTGGACCGACGAGGCGCTGAAAGGCCGCGACGACCTGAACATCGCCACCGTGGCCTACTACCGCGAGCTGGGCTACCTGCCGGAAGCGGTCCTCAACTACCTGGTGCGGCTCGGGTGGTCGCTGGACGCGACGAGCGAGTTCATCCCGCTCGACACGGTGCTGAAGAACTTCGACCTCGACCGGATCACGAAGGCGGCGGCGAACTTCGACACGAAGAAGCTGTACTGGCTGCAGGGCGAGTACATGAAGCTGGTGCCGATCGCCGACAAGGTGGAGCGCTGCCTGCCGTACCTCCGCCGCGCCGGCCTTGTCGACGACGCCGTGCCCGACGCCGTGCGGGCGCGCCTCACGCAGGTGGCCGAGGCCGCGGGCGACCGCGTCAAGCTGTTCTCCGACATGGTGCAGTTCGCCGGCCCGCTGCTGCGAACGGACCCGCAGTACGACCCGGCCGCGGTCGAGAAGGCGCTGAAGCCGAACGCCGAGCTGCTGCGAACCTACCGCGACGCGCTCGCCGCCGCCGACCCGTTCGACGCCGTGACGACGGCCGCGGCGCTGCAGGCGGTGGCGCCCGAGAAGGAACGGCACAAGGCGCTCGTGGCCGCGACGCGGGTCGCCGTGACCGGCGTGACGGTCGGGTTCGGGCTGTACGAGACGCTGGCGATCCTCGGCAAGCCCGAGGCGCTGCGGCGCGTGGAACTCGGGTTGAAGCAAGTGAGCTAACGCAATGCCCAAAGAATTCGACGTGTGCGGGCTGGGGAACTCCCTGGTCGACATCCTCCTCGAACTCACCGACGAGGAGTTCGCCCCGCTCGCGTTCGAGCGCGGCACCATGCGCCTCGTCGAGCCGGCCGAGCAGAAGCAGCTCCTCGCCGCGTTCGGCGACCACGAGCCGCGGCTGGTCAGCGGCGGCAGCGTCGCCAACTCCGTCATCGCGTGCAGCGCCCTCGGCGGCCGCGGGGCGTTCGTCGGCTGCGTCGGCGACGACCGCTACGGGTTGCACTACGTCGAGGAGTTCGAGCAGCTCGGCATCAACTTCGTGAACGCGCCGCTGGTCGGCGAGACGACCGGGACGTGCGTGAGCATCATCACCCCGGACGCCGAGCGGACGATGCGGACGAGCCTGGCGGTGTCGAGCCACCTGGCGGCGCGGCACGTCCCGGCCGACCGAATCGCCGCGAGCGAGTGGCTGTTCGTGGAGGGCTACGTGTTCGCCAACCCGAGCACCGGCCAGCACGCCATCCGCGAGGCGCTGAAGGCCGCGAAGGCGAACGGCGTGAAGGTCGCGCTGACGTGCTCGGACGCCTTCGTGCCGGCGGTGTTCGGCGACGTGTTCCGCGAGGCGCTGGCGCAGTCCGACCTCCTGTTCAGCAACGCCGGCGAGGCGATGGCGGTGACCGGCGCCGCGACCGCGGCCGACGCCTTCGCCGCGCTGAAGGGGCTGGTGCCGAACTGCGTGGTGACGGACGGCCCGAACGGGGCGTTCGTGCGGTTCGGCGGGTCGGAGCACCACGTCGCGGCGTACCCGTGCGAGCCGAAGGACCTGACCGGCGCCGGCGACATGTTCGCGGGGGCGTTCCTGTACGGCGTCACGCACGGCGTCGCCCCCGAAAAGGCTGCGCGGGCGGCGAACCTGCTGGCGATGAAGGTCATCACGCAGATCGGCGCCCGCCTCCACCACGGCGCAAAGGACGTCTGGGCCGAAGGGCTGAAGTAACATCGGCTCGGGCCTCTCGTCCGGTAGCCGCGGGCTTCAGCCCGCGTGAGCTACGGAGATCGAATCGCGCGGCTCCCTGACACACGCCGCAGGTGGGCGCGGGCTGAAGCCCGCGGCTACCCGCCCCGAGCCACCGGCAACCAGGAACCCCCCTCATGGCTCGCGTGCGGTCGTTCATCGGCGTCGCGGTCGGGGACGAGGTCCGCCGCAAGGCGGTCGCGCTCCAGCATCAGCTCGCCAAGACAGGGGCCGGGGTGAAGTGGGCGGCCGAGGACGGCATGCACGTCACGCTGCTGTTCCTCGGCGAGCTCGACGACCGCGACATCCTGCCGGTGTGCCGGGCCGTGCAGACCGCGGCGGCGACGGAGGCGCCGTTCCCGCTGCGGGTGTCGGGCGTCGGCGCGTTCCCGACGCCGCGGCGGCCGAAGGTGCTGTGGGGCGGCGTCGCCGACGGCGCCGAGCCGCTGCGCCGGCTGTACGCCGCGATCGAGGCGAAGCTGCTCGGCCTGGGCCTGTACGTCAAGGAGGAGCGCGACTACACGCCGCACCTGACGCTCGGCCGGGTGAAGGGCGAGGCGGACGGGCTCGCGCTGGCGGCGGAGCTGCCGAAGCTGCTGGCGTGGGACGGCGGCCGGGCGCAGGTGGAGGAGGTGTGCGTGTACAGCAGCGAGATGCGCCGCGACGGCCCCGAGTACGTGGTGCTCGGCCGCGCCCCGCTGACCGGGTGACACGCCCCCACCTCGTCGGCCCCTCCGTACAATCGCCCCGTCCGCCCACCCCACCGGAGCCGCCCATGCGCGCCCTCTCCTGCCTCGTCGTCGCGGCCGCATCCGCCGCCGCCGTCGCCCGGCCCGCCGCCGACCCGTGGACCCTCGACGCCAGCTTCAAGGCGCTCAAGGCCGACGACCTCAAGGACGCCCCCGGCACCCCGCCGCCCAGCGGCGCCGTCGTCCTGTTCGACGGCAAGGACGTGTCGAAGTGGCAGAAGCGCGACGGCGGCGACGTGAAGTGGGTGCTGCGGCCGAACGGCTCCATGGAGGGCGTCAAGAACCACGGCGACATCGTCACGAAGGAGAAGTTCGGCGGCTCGTTCAAGCTGCACGTCGAGTTCCGCGTCCCGAACGAACCGGGCGGCGCCGGCCAGGGGCGCGGCAACAGCGGCGTCTACGTCCAGGGGCGGTACGAGGTGCAGGTGCTCGACAGCTACGGCCTCAAGAGCAAGAACAACGACTGCGCCGCGATCTACGAGGTGGCCGCGCCGGCCGCGAACGTGTGCAAGGCGCCGACGGTGTGGCAGAGCTACGACATCGAGTTCACGGCGCCGGTGTTCGCGGGCGGCAAGAAGACCGAACCCGCCCGCATGACGGTGTATCATAACGGGGTGAAAGTCCACGACGGCGTGCGCATCCCGGTGGACAACACCCGGGCCGGCGCCGGCGGCGACCCCGCCACGCCCGGCCCGATCCTGTTGCAGGACCACGGCCACCCGGTCCAGTACCGGAACGTCTGGCTGCTGCGGCAGTAGTGGCAAGGGGCATGGGGCGAGGGGCAAGAGGGAAGACATGTCCGGCCCGGAACCGCTCGACCTCGACGCCCCCACTTACACCCCCGAACCCGAACCACCGACGCCCCCCGCCAACGCCGGCGGCTCGAAGGAGCTGCTCGCGCTGGCGCTGCCGCTGGTCATCAGTCAGAGCTTCATGACGGTGCAGGTACTCGCCGACACCTTCCTCCTCGCCCGCCACGACACCGACGAGATGACCGCGTCGTTCCCCGCGGTCATGTGGTACTGGCTCGGGTTCGGGTTCCTCAGCGTCACCGCCGGGTACACGTCCACGTTCGTCGCCCAGTACACCGGCGCCGGCCGGCCGCACCGCGTCGGACCCGCGGTGTGGCAGGGCATCTACTTCTCGGTGTTCGCCGGCCTCGGCTTCCTCGGCGTGGTGCCGCTCGCCGGCTGGCTCACGTCGCTGGCCGGGCACCCGGCGCACATCCAGGAACTCGAAGCGATCTACCTCCGCTGCTTCGCCTTCGCCGCGCTGCCGATGCTCGTGATGCAGGCGATCAACGGCTTCTTCTCCGGCCGCGGCGACACCTGGACCGTGCTCCTCATCGAGGCGTTCGGCACCGCGGTGAACGTGGCGCTGGCGCTCGTGCTGATCTTCGGCCGCTGGGGCTTCCCCGAGATGGGCATCGCCGGCGCCGGCGTCGCCACCGTCGTCGGCAGCTGGGCCGCGGCGGGGCTGGCGCTGGTGCTGTTCCTGCGGCCGAAGTTCCGCGAGGCGTTCGCCACCGCCGCCGGCTGGCGGTTCGACCGGGCGCTGTTCGGGCGCCTCATGAAGTACGGCGGCCCGGCCGGGATGCAGGTGTTCCTCGACGTGCTGGTGTTCCACCTGTTCACGCAGTTCGTCGGCAAGCTCGGCGACGCGGCGCTCGGGGCCACGACGCTCACCATCCGGTTCAACATGGTGGCGTTCCTGCCGATGATGGGGATCGGCCAGGCGGTCAGCATCCTGGTCGGGCAGCGGCTCGGCGGCGACCGGCCGGACCTCGCGGAAAAAACCGTCTACACCGGCACCCTCTGGTCGTTCGGGTACATGTGCATCGTCGCCGCGGTGTACCTGACGCTGCCGCAGCTGCTGGTGTCGGCGTTCGAGCCGGAGCAGGACGCGGAGAAGTTCGCCGCCATCGCCGACATCGTGCCGAGCCTGCTGGTGTGCGTCGCGGTGTACTCGCTGGCCGACGCGGTGAACCTGACGTTCGCGTTCGCCCTGCGCGGCGCCGGCGACACGCGGTTCGTGACGTGGCTGACGTTCGCGCTGGCGTGGCCGGTGATGGTGTTGCCGACGGCGGCGCTGGTGACGTGGCGGGCCGAGTTCGCCGAAGCGTTCCCCGGGGCCGGCGACCCGCTCTACTGGGCGTGGGGCTTCGCGACCGCGTTCATCTGCTGCATGGCGGTCTGCTTCGTGTGGCGGTTCCGCACCGGGAAGTGGAAGACGATGCGCGTCATCGAGCCGGGCGTCGCGGAGGAGTGAAAGCCGATTCGGGTGGCGAGTAGGCCGGTAGCCGCGGGCTTCAGCCCGCGCCGCGTCGGCGGTGTCCGAGGGGCGTTACTCCCTCGTACTTCGCCGCAGGTGGGCGCGGGCTGAAGCCCGCGGCTACCGGACGTTTCAGCGCCGGCGGAAGATGCCGCCGCCGAAGCCGCCGCCGCTGTACCCACCCACCCCGACACCGCCGCCGACCCACACGCCGGTGCGGCCGGTGCGGGCCGGCACCTGGTCGTACGGGCTCGGGCTGACCGGGGCGCCGTACCGCCGGCCGTCGCGGCCGAAGCCGTCCGGGCGGTTGAACCACTCCGGCCCGATGCCGGTGCCGTAGGCGGCCTCGCGGCCGGAGCCGTAGTAGGTCGTCGTGCCCGACCACGCCCCACCGCCGCCGGGGAAGAACCCGGCGGGGACGACGTTCGCGTCCGGTTCCGGCCCCGCGGCCGCGGCCAGCGCGGCGGCCACCACGATGCTCGTCATGCGCGTTCCTCCGTGGAAGGCCGGCGGGTCCGGCCCATGCCGGAAGGCTACCCCGGTGGGCGGCCGGGTAGGCGGGGGCCGTCCGGTTGGTAAGAGATACCGCGTGCCGGCCGCGCGGGTCCGGCCGGTTGTGTCGCCCGGGGCGGGGGCGAGGGAAGCGGGGGAACGGCCGTGCTGATCTGGCAGGGGTTCGGGATCGTCGTGGCGGTCGTCCCGGCGGCGCTGTTCGGGCTGGCGCAGCTCGCCCTCCGCGCCGCCGCCCCGGACGGCCCGCCCGCCGGGTTGAAAGACACGGCGACCCTACTGGCGTTCCTCGGGTCGGCGGTGCTGTGGCCGATCGGCCGGCTGCTCCACGCCGACGACCGACCGCCGTTCGACCCGGCCACCGGGCGCGAGAATCCGCCCGTCGCGCGGCACGCCCTGTTCTGGGTGCCGGTCGAGTTCTGGGGGGTCATTCTCCCGATCTTCGGGTTCTTCGCCTGGCTCGGCCGCTAGGGCGCGGGGCGGCCGGCACGCTCGGCGACGAGCGCCGCCGCGGCGCGCACGCGCTCGCGCAGCGCGTCCGGCACCGGCCCCGCCGCGGCCAGCGCCGCCACCCCTTCGAGCAGCTGCACCGCCGCCGCCCACAGATCCGAGGGCAGTACATCGGCGGTCGCTGGCAGCGCCGCGGCTGACGGCATCGCCTCGGCCGGCTGCGGTCTGTCCTCTGTCCTCTGGCCTCTGTCCTCTTCCTCGCCCGTCAGCCGCCGCAACGCGCTCAGGAACCCCGGCCCCGCGGCGAACGCCATCTCGTCGGCGTCGCCCTCGAACAGGCCGACGAACAGGCTCTGCTTCGCCTCCAGCGTCCGCAGCACGCGCTCCTCGATCGTGCCGCGGGTCACGAAGTTCACCACCCGCACCGGCCGCTTCTGCCCCATCCGGTGCACGCGGGCGATGCGCTGCTCCAGCACGGCCGGGTTCCACGGCAGTTCCAGGTTCACCACCGTGTCCGCGGCCTGGAGGTTCAGGCCGGTGCCGCCGGCGTCGGTGCTCAGGAATACCGCGCACGCCGGGTCCGTCAGGAACTTCTCCAGCGCCGCCTTGCGGTCCTTGCCGCTCAGGCCGCCGTGCAGCACCGCGTACCCGACGCCGAGCCGGTCCAGCACCTTCGCCGCCTCGAAGATCATCGTCTCCCACTGCGAGAACACGACGACCTTGTGCGGCCCCTGAAGCCCGGGGACGGCCGTCTCCGGGCCTTCGCCCGGAGCGCCGATCAGCTCCGGCAACAGCTCCGCGAACTCGTCCAGCTTCGGCGACACGTGCGTGGCGCGGTCGCGCAGGAACGTGCTGTCGCAGACCGTGCGCAGGTTCACCACGCACGCCAGGATGCGCTTGCGGTCCAGGTCCGTGAGGAAGTTCTTTTGCAGCAGCCGGGCCAGCGCGGTGCGCTGCTCCTCGTACGGGCCGCGCTGCTCCTCCGCGAGCTCGACGAACACGGTGTTGTCGGTCCGCTCCGGCAACTGCGTCAGCACCTCGGCGCGGGTGCGGCGGAGGAAGATCGGCGCCAGCTTGTCGCGGATCGCGTCCAGGTTGCGGTAGCCGACCGTGTTCCCCTCGGCGTCGACGAGGCGGTGCTCGTGGAGGAACGCGAACGCCGGCCCGAACCGCCGCTCGTCCACGAACTGCACGATGCTGTACAGCTCCTCCAGCTTGTTCTCCAGCGGCGTCCCCGTCAGCACGAAGGCGTACCGGCTGTGGAGCTTCTTCACCTCGCGCGTCGTCTTCGCCTCCCAGTTCTTGATCCGCTGCGCCTCGTCGAGGACCACCACGTCCGGCTTCCAGGCGTTGAGCGCCTCGCGGTCGCGGACCACCTGCTCGTAGTTCACCAGCCGGTAGAACGTCGGCTGCGCGTACTGCTCCTTCCGCACGTCCGGCAGCCCGTCGATCACCTGCACGGGCCGCGTCGTGAACCGGCGGATTTCGGTCTCCCACTGGTACTTCACCGACGCCGGCGCGACCACGAGGACGCGGCGGATGCCGCGCTCGCGGGCCAGCAGCTCGACGGCGGCGAGCGTCTGCACGGTCTTGCCGAGGCCCATGTCGTCGCCGAGTATGCTGCGGCCGCGGCACGCCAGGAACAGCGCCCCGCGCAGCTGGTAGTCGTACAGCGGCACCGGCAGCAGCTTCAAATCCAGGGTGCCGGCGTCGAGCTCCGCCCGCCACTCGGCCTCGCGCGCCAGCATGTCGGCGCGCTCGATCTCGCGGTCCACGAAGTCGAGCGCGTCGGACGGCACCGTCACTTCTTCGGGGACGGCTTCCACGTCGCGGATGAGGTCGGGGTACTTGCCGCGGCCGGACCAGAGGAACTTGTCGTCGAAGTACGTCTGCGCCACCCGGGCGAGCTTGTCGGAGTGCCGCGGCGGGAGGTGGAGGCCGAGCCGCAGCTGCTCGCCGTAGTGGAGGTAGACTTCGGGCCGCTGGACGGCGGCCTTCTTCTTCTGGAGGTGCGGCGGCAGCTCGTCGCGGAGGTCGTCGAGGACGGCCTCGATGTGCTTGCAGGTGCCGAGGGTGTTGGCCTTGTAGTCGGGGCAGGTGCAGGTGTTGTCGCCGACCTCGAACCCGCGGACGGTGACCTCGTAGCGGCCGCCGGACTCGGGGTTGGTGACGCGGAAGTCGGAGAAGACGCGGTTCTTCCCCAGGTTCTCGATGGCGAACTTGGTGGACCGGGCGCGCTGCCGGCGGAGGTCGATCTGTTCCTCGCGGAGCATCGGTCGGTCTCGGCGGCGGGCGTGCGCCCATGATACCGCCGGCGGCCGCGGCGCGGAGGTCAGCCGGCGGCCGAAGCCTCACCCGCCGTACCGCTGGTGCAGCGCCCGCCGCAGCGCCGGCGACAGGTGCTCCGGCGCCACCAGCCGCCGCAGGCCGCGCGGCCGCGGGCCGTCCAGGAACGGCTCGAACGCCGCGTCCCCCGCCGCGTTGTTCCCCAGGTTCAGCACCCTCAGCCCCGCCAGGTGCGGCGACGACGCCACCGCCGTCACTGCCGCGTCCGTCAGCCCGCAGGCGAACAGCTTCAGCGTGCGCAGCCCCGCCAGCGCCGGCGCCGCGGCCAGCACCCGCGCCCCCGCCTCGCCCAGGTCGTTGTGGCTCAGGTCGAGCTCGCGCACCGCCGCCGGCCCGTCCGCGGCCAGCAGCGCCTTCAGCGCCGCGGCGCCGAGCCCGTTGTGCGACAGGTCCAACTCCGCCACCCGCAGCAGCCCCCCCGGCCGCGCCGGCGCGTGCCCCCGCGGCGCGCCGACGCCGCAGCCGGACAGGTTCAGCCACTCCAGCCGCGGCAGCCGCTCCGACGCCGCGGCCGCGTCGGCGCCCGCCGGGCCAATCGGGTTCTGCCGCAGGTCGAGCCGCCGCAGCCCGCCCAGGTGCGGCGACGCGGCCAGCGCCCGCGCCCCGGACTCGGTCAACTCGTTCTCCGACAGAATCAGCGATTCCAACCCCGACAGATGGGGCGAACCGGCGAGCGCGCTCGCGGCGGCGTCGGTCAGGCGGTTCTTGCGCAGGTCGAGCGCCCGCAGCCCGGCGAGGTGCGGGCAGCGCGCCACGGCGCGGGCCAGCGGGTCGCGCAGGTGTTGGGCCTCGATCGTGAGGCCGGCCAGCCGGCCGAGGTACGGCGACGCGGTGAGCGCCGCGAGGTGCGGGCCGGCGTCCATCAGGTCGAGGTGGCGGACCGGCGCCGCGGCGAACAGCTCGTGGGCGTGGCGGAGGAACGGCACCGCCCCGATGCGCACCGTGTCGACGAACCCGCGGCGGAACTCGAGGGCCGAGCAGAAGCGGAACGGCGCCCGCCACGCCTCCTCGTGGGCGTCGCACAGGACGCGCTCGGCGGCGACGAGGTCCGCCCGAGCGGGGTCGCTTTCGGACAGCGTCGCCAGCGCCAACTGCACGCGGATGAACGCCGCGCGGGCGAGGGCGGGGCCGCCCTGTTCGTCGAGCCAGTCGGCGAAGACGAGGCGCGGGCCGTCGTCGTCCGGGAAGGCCCGGATGCGCTGGAGGAAGGGCTCGGCGTCGGTCTGCATGGGAAATTCTAGCACGCCGGATTTCGCCCCTCGACTAACGGCGCGAGTTAGTCTAGACTAACGACATGATTCGTCCCGGCTTCCATTGCCCATTCGGAGGGGCTACACCATGTCACGGAGTCGCACGCGGCGCGGGTTCACGCTGATCGAGCTGTTGGTGGTGATCGCCATCATCGCCATCCTCATCGGGCTGCTCCTGCCGGCCGTCCAGAAGGTGCGCGAGGCGGCGGCGCGGGTGAAGTGCAAGAACAACATGAAGCAGATCGGCCTGGCGCTGCACAACTACCACGACCGCACCGGCAGCTTCCCGCCGGGGTACACCGCGAACGCCGCCGTCGCCGACGGCACCGGCCCCGGCTGGGGCTGGGCGGCGTTCCTCCTGCCGGACCTGGAACAGGAGAACACGTACCGGCTCATCACCTTCACGCTGCCGATGACCCACCCCAGCCACGACGCGGTGCGGCAGGTGAACGTGTCGTTCCTGCGCTGCCCGTCGGACCCGCGGCAGGATCCGATCCCGCTGTCGGAGTTCGCCAACCCGGCCGCCCTGACGACGCCGCTGGCGCGGTCGAACTACGTCGCCTGCTACGGGAACACGCCGTACCTCGGCGAGTCGGCCACGGTGCTGACGAACCACCTCACCGTCGACGGCATCCTCGGCCGCGGCATGTTCTACCGCAACAGCCGCACCCGCATCGCGGACGTGCTCGACGGCCTGAGCAACACGTTCGCGGTCGGCGAGAAGAACGCGCACATGACGATGGCGAGCTGGGCCGGCGTCGTGCCCGGGGCGACGTGGCGCAGCGCCAACGACCAGGCGAACTACGGCGGCATCCCGAGCAACCTGCCGGCGGCGCTGGCGCTGGGGCACGCGTGCCGGCAGCACCCGCCGAGCGCCGCCGCGGGCGTGGCCGAGGACTTTTCGTCGCCGCACATCAACGGGGTGAACGCGCTGTTCGCCGACGGCTCGGTCCACGCCATCCGGCAGAGCGTGAGCATGAGCGTGTACCCGTTCACCGCGACGATCGCCGACGGGCTGGCGGTTCAGGTGGATTTCTGACCGACGGCTTGGGGCTATGGCTCGGGTCCGGTAGCCGCGGGCTTCAGCCCGCGCCCACCAGTGGCGGAGTTCGGGGGGTATCGCCCCGGTGACACCGCCGACGTGGGCGCGGGCTGAAGCCCGCGGCTACCGGACCCGAGCCAATGCGTGCGGCCCCTCCAACCCCTCTTGCCCCGCTTCGCCGCCCGCG
>DASPHQ010000645.1:0-13013 GCA_035629595.1 Urbifossiella sp.
AGCACGCCGACCGGCTGACCCCAGTCGAGCCCCTGCCACACCGGCGCCCACAGCCCGAACCCGCCGCCGACCAGCGCCCACGTCCACCCCGGCAGCGGCGGCGCGGCGAGCCGGAAGCACAGCGCCCACGCCACGGCCAGCGCCGCCAGCTGCGCCAGCCGCACGCGGTCGAGCGCGGCGCCGAAGTCGGCCCCGGCGAAGGGGACGGTCAGCAGCACGGCCCCGGGCGGGTGCGGGTTGTGCCGGACCATGACGTGCCCCGGCCGCGGCGGGAAGCCGGCGCGGTCGCGGAGGTCGTCGAGCGGGAGGTACGGCGAGAGCCCATCGCGGAGGGCGCGGGCGGAGACGTAGTCCTGAACGAGATCGTCACCGTGGGCGCGCGACTCGCGCAGCGCGAACGACGACGTGAGCCACAGCGCGACGAACGTGACGGCCGTGCGGAGGAGCATGGGGTCGGGTGCTCGTGAAAGCCCGGGGACGGCCGTCCCCGGGCTTTTGAGAGCTTAGAACTGGTCCAGCCAGAAGTGGCTGCCGCGGTAATACTTCATCGGCTGCCACAGCTCGTACCGCCAGCCCGGCTCCAGGAACGCGGGGTAGGCCTGGTACGCGGGCGGCCGCACGTACGGGTGGTTCCGCGGCTCCGGCCACTGCGGGCTGTTCGCCGGCCAGTAGCTGTGCGGGAAGTAGTGGTACGGGTAGTAGTGGAACTGGGTCAGCGGCGGGCTGCTCGTCTGGGCCGAGGCCGGGGCGGCCGAAGCCGTCCACAGCGCCACCCCCGCGGCGACCGCGAGACACGTGCGGATCATCATCGTCCTCCGTTACGACCGGGCTCCGCCCGGCGGACTTCCTGTCGTGCCAATCCTACCCGGCACTTTTCGCCCGCGCCGCCGGCGGGGGTCGGGCCGGGCCGGAAATCGTAGAAAAATACGACGGCTGTGCCGCGGCCGCGCGACCGGCCGATTCCCCCGGTCGCGCCTCCCGTCCGTGTTCCTCCCGCCTTCCTTATCCGAGTTTCACTCAAGTGACGCTTCCGACCGACGTGTACGACAACCCGCTGATCGGCCGCTACGCCAGCCGCGAGATGGCCGAGCGGTGGGGGCCGCTGCGCAAGTTCCGCACCTGGCGGCGGCTGTGGCTCGCCCTCGCGGAAGCGGAAGCCGAGCTCGGCCTATTGGCCGACGACGGCGTGTCGCCGCGCATCCGCCCCGAGCAGCTGGCCGAGTTGCGCGACCACCTCGACGACGTGGACCTGGCCCGCGCCGCCGCCCACGAGAAGCGCCTGCGGCACGACGTGATGGCGCACATCAACACCTATCGCGACGTGGCCCCCGGGTGCAACGACATCGTGCATCTGGGCGCCACGTCGTGCTACGTCACCGACAACGCCGACCTCATCCTGATGCGCGAGAGTTTGGATCAGGTGTGCCGCACGCTCGCGGCCGTGATCGACGCGATGGGCGCGTTCGCCGATCGCTGGAAAGACGAGCCGACGCTCGGGTTCACGCACTTCCAGCCGGCGCAGCTCACGACCGTCGGCAAGCGCGCGACGCTGTGGCTGTACGACCTCGTCCTCGACCTTCAGGAGTTGGAACGCCGCCGCGACGGGCTGCCCTTCCGCGGGGCGAAGGGGACGACTGGCACGCAGGCGAGCTTCCTGGCGCTGTTCCGCGGCGACCACGACAAGGTGAAGGCGCTCGACCGCCGCGTCGCCGAGAAGATGGGCTTCGCCACCCTCGTGCCGGTGACGGGGCAGACGTACACGCGGAAGCTTGACAGCTTCGTCCTCGACGCCCTGAGCGGCCTCGGCCAGTCGCTCCACAAGTGGGGCACCGACCTGCGTCTGCTGGCGAACCGGCAGGAGATCGACGAGCCGTTCGAGCCCGAACAGATCGGCTCGAGTGCGATGGCGTACAAGCGGAACCCGATGCGCGCGGAGCGCATGTGCGGACTGGCCCGCTACCTGATGGGCCTCCCCGCGATGGCCGCCGACACCGCCGCGACGCAGTGGTTCGAGCGCACTCTCGACGACAGCGCCCCGCGCCGGCTGTACATCCCGCAGGCGTTCCTGTGCGCCGACGCCGTGCTGCGGATCGCACTCAACCTTCTGACGCAACGCACCGGGCCGGACTCGTTCGGACTGGTGGTGAACGTGCCGGTGGTGGCGCGGGGCGTGCGCGAGTACCTGCCGTACATGGCGACCGAGAACCTGATGATGGCCGCGGTGCAGGCCGGCGGCGACCGGCAGGACGTTCACGAAGTGGTCCGCACGCACAGCCACGCCGTCACCGCCAGGCTCAAGAGCGGCACGGGCAGCGCTGCGGAGCTATTCGACCGGCTGCGGGCCGAGCCGGCGTTCGCGCGGGTGGACTTCGCCGCCGTCACCGACCCGCGTGAGTTCGTCGGCCGGGCGCCGGAGCAGGTTGGAGAGTTCGTCGCGGAGCACGTCGCGCCGGTGCGGGCGCGGTACGCCGCGGCGCTCGGGATGAAGGCGGAACTCAGCGTGTGACCTCCGGCGAGCGGCGCGGCGTCAGCCCGCCGGTGCGACCTCAGAAGCGCCTGGGGTCGCACCGGCGGGCTGACACCGCGCCGCTCGCTCAGGAGATACCCACCGCCGCCGTCGCCAGCTTCGCCACCTCGTCCGGCAGCGGCGTCCGCTTGTAGCGGTACACGCCGGCCCCGAACGCCGTGTCGTCGGCCTCGTCGGTCCGCATCTGCTCGCCGACGCACAGCACGAACTTCCCCGGCAGGTGCTTCCGCAGCCGGGCGTGCAGCGCCTCCACGCCGCCGCGGCGCCAGTAGCCATACAGCTCGACGTACACCTCCTTTCCACTCGCGGTGTGGACGAGCCGGAAGTCCGGCACCCACACCCCGTCCGGCAGGCTGACCGGGTGCGGCTCCTCGTGTAGCACCCAACCAGACACCTTCGCGGCGAAGCTGTCGGCGAACATCCGCACCTCGGGCGGCGTGTACGTGCCGAAGTCCGGCAGGTGCGACCGCAGCCCGTCCACGCTCGACAGCGCGAACTGCTTCTCCTTCCGCTCCGAGCCCCAGCGCACCTCCGCACGCAGGTCGTACGCCTTGCAGTGGAGGAGCGTCGGCAGGAACTGCGCGATCTGCGAGCCGTACTTGTTCGTCGCCGAGAACAGCGACAGCGGGCCGTCAAGCGTGAGAGTGTACGAGTTCCCCGACGACTCGCGGATGGTGCAGATGAGGCGGTGGAACTTGACGGCGCGGAAGAGCTGGCGGAACCGCGCCGGCGTCTCGCCCCAGACGCGACACTCCATCGCCGTGCTGCGGACCAGCACCGCCTGCGCCAGCGCCACGTTGTACCGGTTCACCAGATACTCGGGGGAGCAGTCGTCGAACTTCAGCACCCGCCGCTCGTCCTTCAGGTCGGCGAACAGGCTCTGCTCGACCTGTGCGGCGTCGAGGTTCAGCGCCGCCCCGACCTCGGCCAGCACGGCGGCGCGGTCGAACGCCGCGCCGACCTTCTGCCGGTGCGCCACGGCGGCGCGGAAGGCGGCGTCGCGCAGCTCCTCCGGCGGGTGGTCGGCGGTGACCTCGAACTCGCAGCGATCCTCCAGCAGCTCCGCCAGCCCCTGATGCACGAGCGACCGCGGCCCCTGGCCGACCACGTCTTCGAGCTCGGACCCGATCTCGCCGCGGGTGCGGCCGGGCGAATCGCGGTACGCGAACAGCAACTGTTCCGCGACCCCGAGCCAGCCGCGGTCGGCGGGGTCGAGGTACTGCGGGATGAGCTTGTTCCGGGCGTGCCGGACGCGGACGAGCTTGCCGGTGAGCATGGAAAGACAGATTGGCCGCAAAAAGGCACAAAAGACACAAAATAAAACAGATTCAAATTCTTCTTATTTTTGTGTCTTTTGTGCCTTTTTGCGGCCAATCTCCTCCTGTCCTACTGAAAGGCCCGGTGCTGGCGGCGGCGCTCGGAGACGTACTCCTCGGCCGTGCCCCGGGTGATGACCTCGTACAGCACCGCCTGCTTGTCGCCGTACTTCCGCAGGATGCGGCCCAGCCGCTGCACGTTCTCCGTCGTGCTCCCCGTGCCCGACAGCACGATGCCGACGTTCGCGGCCGGCACGTCCACGCCCTCGTTGAGCACCTGACACGTCACCACGACGGAATAGACGCCGGAGTGGAAGTGCCCCAGGATGGTCTTCCGCTCCTTCGGCTTGGTCTGGTTCGTCATCGCCGGCACGAGATACGTCCGGGCGATGTGGTACACCGTGGCGTTGTCCGCTGTGAAGATCAGAACGCGGTCGTTGGCGTGCTTCGCCAGCAGTTCCTCCAGCAGCCGAAACTTGCCGCTCGGCGCCTGCATGATGCGCTTCTGCTCGCGGAAGGCCCGCGCCGCGGACACGCCCTCGGGGCTCTTGCTCGCCTCGAACAGGAAGCGGCGGAAGCCGTCCGGGCCGCTCATGTTGATGCCGCGGTCGGACACGAACTGGCGGTACTCGTCGCGGCACTCCTGGTAGCGCTCCTGCTCGTCGGGCGTCAGATCCACGAACACCCGCCGGGCCTCGTAGGGGGCCAGGAACTCGCCCGCCACGTCGGTAATGTCGAGCCGGTAGAGCGTCGGGCCGATTAGAGCCGGGAGCACGTCCTCGGCGCCGTCGGCGCGTTCGAGCGTCGCCGTGAGGCCGAGGCGGAACGGGGCCAGCGCGGCGTTCGCCGCCTCCATGTAGCTCGGGCCGGGGAGGTGGTGGCACTCGTCGAAGATGACCAGGCCGTAGCGGTTCGCCCACTTCTCCAGGTGGATGTACGCCGAGTCGTAGGTGGTGACGGTGAGCGGGCGGTACTCGAACTCGCCGCCGCCGACCATGCCGACCGGCTCGCCGAACGACTGCTCCAGCTCGCGCGCCCACTGCGTCATCAGGTCGATCTTCGGGGTGACGACGAGCGTCGGCCGGCCGAGCTGCTCGATGCAAAGGAACGCGGTAAACGTCTTGCCGGTTCCGGTCGGCATGACCACGACGCCGCGGCGGCCGCCCTCGGTCCACTGCCTCAGCGCGTCGAGCTGGTACTGCCGCGGGGTGCGCTCGCGGTTCAGCTTCCACCCGGTCGGCTTGTTCTCCCAGCCGCGGGCGGCGTCGGTGTAGGGCTGCTTCGACCGGACCAAGTGCTCGACGACGGCGCGGTAGAAGCGCCCTTGCGCCCGGTGGGTGCTGGTGCGCGGGTCGAACAGGACGCCGGGGAGAGACTGGAACTCGAACCCGCGCGGGCCGCCGGCGAGGACGACGGTGCCGCGGTCGTACCCGAGCGTGATCGGTGCGTCGTCGGCCATGCGGGGATTATCGCGGATCGGTCGACCGGATTCGACCCCGCCGCCCGATGTGGTGCCGGCCCGGCCGCGTGCCTATCCTGTTAGGTACGGAGGCCCTCATGTACCCCACGCCCGACATCGCCCCGACTGGGTTCGACCCGTCGCTGCTGCTGCTCTCCGGCTACCTCTTGGCCGGGGTCGGCACCGTCCTCGTCATCGCGGCCGTGCTCGGCGTCGTCACACTGCCGGTGTTCTTCCTGTTCATTTACGTCACCGAGCTGCTCCTCGCCCGGCTGTCCGAGACGGGGTCGCTGGCGGTCAAGGTCATGTTGATGCTCTTCCGCGGGCTCCGCCGCAGCCCGCTGCGCACGTCGCTGACCTACCTCGCGCTGTTCGTCCTCACCTTCGTGCTGTGCATGATTTATACGATCATCACGTTCATCGGGCGGGCGACGAGCGAGAAGGAGGCCAACTTCAAGATCATCATGACCGAGAAGTACTCGATCCCGAGCATGATGCCGCCCGGGTACGAGGACCGGCTCAAGGCGGTCATCGCGGGGCTGCCGAAGGAGCTGCAGCCGGTCAACGGCGACGACGACATGATCGCCTGGAGCTTCGTCGGCGGGACGACCGACCCGTCGAACCCGAAGCCCGAGAACGCCATCTTCATGTTCTGCGTCGAGCCGCGGAAGATCCCGCTGATGATGGACGGGCTGGAGCGGAAGGACTTGACCGACGCCGAGTTCTCCGACCTCCAGGCGAAGGTGAAGCTGATGGAGGAGGACTTCACCCGCATCCTGGTGAGCCCGTCGCGGCTCAAGAAGATGAACCTCCAGGTCGGCCAGCGGGTGAAGCTGTCGCTCCTCAACTACAAGGGGTTCACCGCCGACACTGAGATCATCGGCACCCTGCCGGACGGGAAGTACGAGGGCGTCGGGTTCTGCAGCCGGGCGTACCTGGACGCGGCGTTCCGGTCGTACCAGACGACGAACAAGGAGCCGCACCCGATGGCGAGTCGGTGCGTGAACCTGATCTGGGTTCGGGTGCCGACCCGCGAGGCGTACGAGCGGATCGCCGCGGAGGTGAGCGAGGCGAAGAACTTCAGCTCCCCCGCCGCGAAGGTCGAGACCGCGAGCGCCGGCATCGGCACCTTCATGGAGGCGTACAAGTCGATCTTCAACGGCATGAAGTACGTCCTGTCGCCGGCGATGCTGGTCATCATGTCGCTGGTGGTGGCGAACGCCATCAGCATCAGCGCGCGGGAGAGACGCACGGAGATGGCCGTGCTGAAGGTACTCGGCTTCCTGCCGCGGCACGTCGCCGGGTTGATCCTCGGCGAGGCGCTGCTGATCGGCGCGATCGCGGGGGCGATGAGCACGACGGTGGCGTGGGGGTTGCTCGGGAACTTCAAGTTCCAGATCGCCTTCCTGGGGGCGTTCATGGTGCCGACCGAGGTGCTCGTCATCGGCCCGGTGCTGGGGATGTGCGTGGCGCTCATCGGCAGTATCGGCCCGGCGCTGAGCGCCAAGAACGTGAAGGTCGCCGAGGTGTTCGCCCGCCAGGCGTGAATTGGAACGGCGAGCCGACCGCCGTGAGGCGGCGGGTGAGTCGCCGCAGGTGAAACACCCGCCGCCTCACGGCGATCGGCTCGCCCGGAGAATTGATGAACCCCGTCCTTCGCTTCTTCCGCGGCGTCCGCGGCGTGATCGGCACCATCGTCACGCTGGTGATGTCGCTGCTGCCGCTGTCGGCGCTCCTGGTCGCGCTGCCGGCGGTGGCGCCGAACGAGGCCGTGCTCTCCGACAGCGTCCCACCGGCGACCACCCGCGGGCGGCGCCTCCTGCGGCGGCTCGGCGGCGTCGGGGCCGGGTTCGTCGTGGTCGTGGCGCTGTTCGCGTTCGCCGTCGAGTTGGTCGGCCGGCTGCCGCTGCCGGCGCGGGGGCAGTTCGGCGTCCTCGCGCAGAAGGTGCTCGGCGGCGTCCCCGCGGACTACGCCCCGGCCGGCCCCGAGCCGACCGCCGGCATCTCCCCCGGCATCGTCCCGCCCACCCCGCCGGAGATGTTCGAGAAGAAGGCCAAACTCGAACGCGCCCTCGCCGCCGGGCTCGACGACCCGGTCCGCAACCGCGAGGCGAAGGCCGACCTCGACACCGTCAACGCCCAGATCGCGGAGGTGCTGCCGAACTCACCGCAGCTGCGCATCCTGCTCGACCCGGAGTGGGGGCCGTGGCTCGGCCAGCCGATCTGGAAGCTGCTGCCGCCGCCGCTCGTGCAGCACTGGCCGTTCGTGTTCCTCGTCGTGTACGCCACCGACCTCGCCCTGCTGCTGCTGATCGGCCGGGTGCCGCTGGCGTACAACTTCCGCAACCTCGTCGTCCGCTGGCGGATCGCCGGCCTCACCGCGCTCGCGTTCACCGTCGTCGTCGGCCTCCTCGTCGCACTGCTGGCGTTCGTGAACGGCATGTACAAGCTGAACGAGGGGACTGGCATCCCCGGCAACGTGTTCGTCCTCTCGGACGGGGCCACGGACGAGCTGTTCAGCAACCTCGGCTACGGCAACACCGACAACGCCTTCGGACAGGTCGTGACGCTCGACGCGGAAGGGAACCCGCTGCCCGCCCCGGTGCGGGTGGCGCGCGTGGTGAAGGAGAAGGACGGGACGCTCCGCCGCCTCAAGGGGAACGAGGAGCCGCCGGCCGGGACGCCGGCGGCGTACCTGGCGAGCAAGGAGATTTACTTCGTCGTCAGTCAGCCGGTGCCAATGAAGGAGGGCGAGCAGCCCCGCCGTCGGCTGCTGAACATGCGGGCCGTGGACGACGCCGCCGTCGCCGCGACGGTCCACAACATCTCGCTCTACGACGGCGGACAGTGGTTCACCTCCACCGGCGTGCGGCAGCTGCCGACCCGCGAGCGGAACGCCGACGGCAGCCCGCGGGTGCGGAACTACGTGGAGTGCGTACTGGGCGAGGGGGCCGCGGGCATCCTGGGCGAGGACGCGAACAAGCCGCGGCTCGAGGTCGGCGACACGTTCCAGCTCGGCGACCTCGACTGGATTGTCGTCGGCATCATGCGGGCCGAGGGGACGACGTTCGGGTCCGAGGTGTGGGTGCAGAACATCGACGTGGTCACCAAGACGTTCGGCAAGAGTGGGACGTACACGACGATGGTGCTGCGGGCCGACCCGGACACGCCCGAGGCCGCGAAGGCGCTGGCGTACCACCTCCAGAACCGCTACACCACGTCGAAGTTCAAGGCGTTCCCGGAGCCCGAGTACTACGCCGAGCTGACCAAGACGAACGACCAGTTCCTGACGTGGATCGTGGGCGTGGCCATGCTGATGGCGCTGGGCGGCGTGTTCGGGGTGATGAACACGATGTTTGCCGCCATCGCCGCGCGCATCCGCGAGGTGGCGGTGCTGCGCATCCTCGGCTTCAAGCGATGGCAGATCCTGATCTCGTTCATGCTGGAGTCGCTGGCGATCGCCGCGGCCGGCGGGCTGCTCGGCTGCGCGATCGGGTTCGCGGCCGACGGGGTGGAGGCGCGGAGCCAGCTGTCCAGCGCCGGCGGCGGCGGCAAGAGCGTGTCGCTGAAGATGGTGGTGGACTACCAGACGATCGCGGCCGGGATGCTGTTCACGCTGGTGATGGGCCGCCTCGGCGGGCTGGTTCCGGCGCTGTCGGCGATGCGGATGGAGATTTTGGATTCGCTGCGGTAACGGGGCGAACCCACCGGTTGCAACCGGTGGGCTTTCCCGCGCGTGTCACCTCACGAGGGAACCGAGTCGGTTCCCACTTACCAAAGCTTCCGGCACCTCCGCCGGCGGCTCACCCGCCCCGAGCGCCAGGTCGAACGCCGCCTTCATGCCGCGGTTCCAGTTGCCGAGGTTGTACGTCGTCTCCACGTCGCCGCGGGCCGTGCGGCCGAGGCGGCGGCGCAGCTCGCGGTCCTCGATCAGCCGCGACACGGCCTCGACGATTCCCGCCACCACCACCGGGTCCGACGTGTACATCGTCTCGTAGTTCTCGCGCAACACCCCGGCGTCGTCGTCGGCCCACGACGCCACGCCGTGCCGGCCGCGGACCACGAGCCCGTTGCGGCCGTCCTCCAAATACTCCTCCATGCCCCAGCCGTCGGAGCCGACCACGGCGAGTCCGTAGGACATCGCTTGTAACAGCGACACGATGTGAACGCGGGCCGCCGGCAGCAGGAAAATGTGGCTGCTCGCGTGCAACTCGGCCATCTCCTCGGCCGTCAGAAAGCGGTCGATCACGCGCACCCAGCCATCGGCGAGGACGCGGTGGTAGTGGTCGGCAATGTCCGGCAGGCTCGTCCGCAGCGTCAGCCGCACGTTCGGGTACTTCTCGCGGATGACGGCGAAGGCGTCGAGCACGTCGAGGCCGCCGCGGACGAAGAAGTTCTCGGCGACCTGGCACCACGAGTTGATGAACAGCAGGTCGATCGGGGCGTCGGCGGGCTCGTCGTCGTGCGCCTGGAAGCGCGCCGGCAGCCGAACCCCGAGCGGGGCGTAGACCACCTTCTTGCGAATCGTCTCGCTGTCGAACAGCGCCGAGATGAGCCGGGCCGACGACTTCATGTGCGTGAGGATCGCCCGGCAGTGGTCGGCCTCCAGCAGCGTCTTGACGATGCCGTAGACGGGCCGCGCCTTCACGTCCATGTCGCAGGTGTGGCCGTTCTGAATGAGCGGGTAGAACAGCGTCGTCGGGTCCTCGACCTCGATCACCCACGGGTTCTGGCCGAACGTGTACGGCATGCTCGTGAGGAACACGAGGTCGTGCCGGCCGCCCATGAGCAACTGCGACTGCAAGTGCCGCGACACGATGAACCGCGCCGCGGTCAGCGGCCGGCAGCCCTTCCGCACCAGCAGCAGGAACATCGTTAGCGCCGCCACCAGCACGCGCCAACGGGCCGCGAGGGTGACGCCCTTGCGCGGCCGCACGAACGCGAACGGGAAGCGGACGACCGAGCAGAGGGTGAACCACAGCCGCAGCGGCGTCGGGCCGGCGAGGGCGATCATCCGCGTGAGGAGGCCGAACTTCGTGGACGGCGTGACGCCGGAGCGGGTGAAGCGGTAGCCGACCGGCGGGTTCTGCGTGTGGCCGAACTGCGGGTGGGCGCCGCAGTTCCCCGAGCCGACGTACACCGGCAGCCAGCCGGCGAACTCGACCGGCCGGCCGGCGGCGACGGCCCGGTACTTCTCGTCCGCACCTCCGAGGCTCGCGGCGCTGATGACGCCGGCGGCGGCGCGGTCGGCGGGGAAGTCGAGGTCGAGTAGGCCGGCGCCGTGCGGCACCGCGTGGTACGCGCCGCGGAAGCGGACCACGTCGTACCCGTCGCGGCGCGCCACAGGTTCGGGCGTGTCCTCGGCCGGGTCGTGGGCGTCGATGAGCGCCTGAATCGCCGTCAGGTTCGCCGCCGACTTCACCGCCGGGTGGTCGAACAGCCGCTCCTCGGCGAGCAGCCGGGCCTCGTCGGCCGACGGGGGGATGGCGAACACGCGGCCGTGCGTGCGGATGACACGCCAGCCGCGGTAGCGGTCGGGGAACGGGTTCTTCGGTTGCCGGCCGAGTCGCATCCGTGCGGCTCCTGAGATCGGGGCGAGCGGTCTGGGATGAGAGGTTACACGAACAGCGCCGTGATGCTCCGGCGCAGCTTGCTCAGCACGCGCCCCGGCAGCAGGCGGACGGGTTGTTCGCGCAGCCGGCGCAGCAGCCGGAACGGGGCCGAGCCCCACGGCCGGCGCGTCAGGTCGGAGCCGTGGAGCATGTTCAGGTACACGTTGCGGGCTTGGCGGCGGACCAGCTCGAACCAGTAGCGGTTCACAGGCCCGACGTTGTTCGTGATTTCCATCCGGTTGAACGTCGGCGCCAGCCCGCAGCTGGCCGGCCGGTCGTCGGCGCCGCGGCGCTCGTAGAACGGGGCGTGCGTCTTCCACAGCACCACGCCGTACAGGTCGTACAGCACCACCGACAGGCCCATCAGCCAGCTGTCCACGTTGGCCTGCCAGCCGAAGTTCTGGCACACCTCGATGAGCCGCGAACTCACGACCGGCGACCAGCCGCCGAACGACACCACCCAGCTGCGGATCATGTCCTCGCGGTCGTACCGGCCGGCGTAGGCCTCGATCGGCGGGCGGACGTAGCCCATCACGCAGAACTCGTCCTCGACCGCGAGCACGTCCGACACCCACCCGGGCCGCGTGAACACGAAGTCGTCGGCCGTCATCAGGCAGAACCGCCCGGCCGGGTTCCGCTCGGTGAACAGGTACTCCTGGGCGTTGTGCAGCCCGTGTCGCCCCTCGCCGCGCGACCAGCTGAACACCTTCACCGTGAACGGGTACGCGGCCAGCTCGGCGTCGGTCATCCGCTCGTCGTCGTCACTGTCGAACTTGATCAGGAATTCGAGCTGTTCGCGCTCGGCCGGGGTGGTCGTGGCGGCGGCCGAGTCGAGGAGCCGGCGCAGGCCGCTGTCGGGGTTGCCCTTGGCGCGGGAGCAGAACAGCACGCTGATCACGGGGCGCCTCCGGTCGGGAGCGGCAGGGTACGACAGACCGCGGCGGACGGTCAAGCCGGGTCACAGCTGGTACACGAGCCCCCGGTGGCCGCGGCGGATGGCGAGCACGGCACAGAGGCTGAGCCCGCCGGTGAACGCGACCGCGTAGGCGTACAGCTTCAGGTCCGGCAGGGTGCCGTTGGCGAGCGGCGTGCGGATCAGTTCGAGGAACAGGTTCACCGGGTTGACCCGCGCCAGCCAGCCGGCGCCCTTGTCCACCAGCACCTCGGCCGGGTAGATGATCGGCGTCAGGAAGAACAGCATCTGGCAGCCGATGTCGAGCAGGTGCTTCGTGTCCTGGAAGTAGCACTGCGCGAAGGCGAACAGCGTGGCCGCGGCCCACCCGGCGACGACGAGCAGCGCCAGCGCCGGCAGCACCGCGGGGATCACGGCCAGCTTCCCGACGCCGCCGTCCACGAAAGCGACCGCGACGACGGCGACCAGCAGCGCGATGCCGCCGTGGACGGCCGAGCCGAGGACGAGCCGCAGCGGGTAGAGGGCGAAGGGCAACAGACTCTGGCGGATGTAGCGCTCGTGGTCGAGGAAGGCGCCGCTGCCGGCGACGAGCGACTCGCGGACGAAGGTCCACACGGCGAGGCCGAGGAGGAGCGAGGTGACGTACGTCCCCGGGCTCATGCCGAGGACGCCGCTGAAGATGAGCACGAACACGCCGGCCATGACGATCGGCTGGACGACGGTCCAGCCGATGCCGAGGACGGAGCGGGTGTAGCGGTTCCGGAGGTCGAGCCGGACGAGGGACAGGAGGAAGTGGCGGAACCGCCACACCGCCGACAGCTGGGTGACCATCCGTGGCCCTTTCGCGCGCGATTGTGGCGGAAGGGTAACCCGGCGCGGCGGGCGGGTGCCAGAGCAGTTTACCGCGAGGGGGAGCCACCGGACTTCGGCTCGGGGCTTGAGCCCGGAGGGCGACGGCGTGTAGCCCGGGGTGCAACCCCGGGCGGCGTCCGCGGTGACCGAGATGCGTGACTCCCCGGTATCACGCCATCGCCCGCCCGGGGTTGCACCCCGGGCTACACGCCGTCGCCCTCCGGGCTCAAGAATCCGGCGGCTCACGCCTCCGGCAGAGGCCGCGGCCGGTACGCGGCCCACGCGATGGCGCCGCACACCAGCACGACGACGTACACGTCGAACAGCGGATCCC